>NZ_DASZKT010000159.1:0-35980 GCF_035552695.1 Actinospica sp. | reverse complement strand
GTGGGCGCTGGGACAAGCCGCCGGGTTGGTGGGCGGCGGGGCGGCCGTCGAGGGCTGTGACCTGCGGATTGACGGTTTTGCGCGGGCCCGCTGACAGTTTCGCGCGGCTCGGTATGGCTCTGAGCTGGGCGTTGTCAGTTGATGCGGGAAAACTCTGACAGTTTCGTGCGGGCTCACTGACGGTTTCATGCGGCTGCGGGCTCCGCAGGGCGGCAAAACGTGTCATTTCAGGGCTCTGACCTGCAGATTGACAGTGTCATGCGGGCCCGCTGACGACTTGGCGCGGTTCGCGACGCTCCGAGCTGGGCGTTATCAGTCGGTGCGGTCCGCCGCTGACAGTTTCGCGCGGTTCCCCGAGGTTGGCGATCTATCCCGTTTTGCGCCTACACGCCGCTGACCTGCGCATCGACAACTCACGGGGTTTCGGCACTGTCAACTTCGTGCGGCCTCGCAGCTTTGCAGCCTCGACCCCCGATCCCCGGAACGTCCTCCGGGAACCGCAGTCAACATAACTGGAATTATGTTGACTGGGTCCCAGATGGTTCCGGGGCGCCAGTTTTGTACCATTTCCGTATTGCCATTACCGGTAATCCGGCAATGGTGGAGAGGAGTGCTGTGCGCGACAACGGTGTGCGCTCGTCGCGCGGCGCGATGCCGAGGCGATGGCAGAGTTCGACTGTCGTTGTAGGGTGCTGCGGTGTGGGTGAAGGTGAGGCGCTTTTCGGGGGTAGCGGCACTCGGGGGATCGTGCGGATCGGGGACACGGTGCGACGGCCGCTGCGGCCGTTCAGCTTGACGGTGCAGGCGTACTTGGGCCACCTGCGGGACGCCGGGTTCACCGGGGCTCCGGTCCCGCTTGGCGTGGACGGGCGGGGGCGCGAGGTGCTCTCGTTCGTTGCCGGGCAAGTGCACCGGCACCCGCTGCCAGCGCAGGCGGCGGGCCAGGAGGTGCTTGCTGCCCTGGCTCGGCTGATCCGCGCGCTGCACGAGGCGTCGGCCGGGTGGGAGCCGCCGCCTGGCGCGGTGTGGGGCGGAACGCCGACCGACGAGGGACGGGTCACCGAGCGGGCCGAGTTGGTCAGCCACCGTGACTACGCGACGGGCAACGTGGTCTTTCGCGACGGGCTGCCGGCCGCGCTGATCGATTTCGACCTGGCTAAGCCGACCACCCGGCTCTACGACATCGCGAACGCGCTGTGGTACTGGGCTCCGTTCAAATGGGGCGATCCGCGGGACCGAGCGCCTGCGCTGGCGGACGCCGACATCCCGCATCGCGTCGCGGTCTTCGCCGACGCGTATGGCATGACGGCGCGGCAACGCGTGGAGCTTGCACCGCTTGCCGTCGACATGGCGCACCGCTATTACGAGGGTTCCCGCGCCTCGGCCAAGCTGGACCCCGTGTTCCGCAGGCACTGGGAGGACGGCGGCAAGGACGTGCTGGCTCGCGCTGAGGCGTGGCTGCGCGAGACGGGACCGGCGATCACCGCGCGGCTTTGTCGGCCGGGCTGACGCGGGGACAGGGGAACGCGAGAAAACGGGAACACGGGAAAGCGGGACCGTCGGCACATATTCGACCGGCACCCATGGATATCGATAGACCGCTGGATATCGATACACCGCCGATCTCTACGGCAGCAGGCGGCTCTCTACAGCAGCAGGCGGCCATGGGCGGCCATCGACCACGGGATCAGCGGGATCAACGGTTCATCAGCCACGAGGGCCCGTCTGGGACCCCCGGGACCGCCCGCGGCGTCCTGGAGCTGATCTGACGGCCCGACAACTGCGCGCGGCGCAACTGCTCTCAGTGTTCACCGTCGACGCGTCACCGGCTTCGGGTTCAACGGTCGGCGAGGCGGGTGCTGAACAAGGGGCCGAGGACGAGTTCTAGGGCTCCGACGGCGATGGACGCGGCGCCGGCGGGGGCGAGTTCGACGGCTACGTGCTGCCAGTCCGGTTCGGGTAGGCGCGCGAGCAGTTGGGCGGCGACTTCGTTGCGGTAGATCTCCGGTTCGGCGGATACGACGCGGCCGCCGAGGGCGATGCGGTCGATGTCGAGTAGGCGGACGAGGTTCGCGGCGCCGGTGCCCAGCAGGCGTGCCGTTGTGTGGTGGTCGCCGTCGGCGAGGGCGGCCAGGCACAGGGCCTCGAGACAGCCGCGCTGGCCGCAGGTGCATTCGGGGCCGTCGAGTTGGAGCACCTGGTGGCCGAACTCACCCGCGTTGGTCCGCGCGCCGCGGTAGATCGCGCCGTCCAGCAGCAGTCCGGCCCCGACCCCGTCCGCGACGTGCAGGTATGCGGTGCCGCCGGTGCCGGGCAGCGCGAGGGCGGCGGCGTTGGTGTCCTTGTCGACGTGGACCGGCAGCCCGTCGAGCCGCTCGGCGAGCGCGTCTTTGAGCGGGAAGCGGTTCCAGGACGCCAGGCCCGCGGGGCGGTGCAGGATTCCGGAGGCGTAGTCGAGCGGGCCTCGGCAGCCGACGCCGATGCCGAGCACGCGTGATCCGTGCGGGGTCTTGTCGATCGCGGCGCGCGCTTCGGCGGCGAGCAGTTCGACCACGCGCTCGGGGCGCGCGGAGGCGAGTCCGATCGGGTGGGTGGCCTCGTGCCGTACGACGCCCGCGAGGTCGCCGAGCACGACGGTGGTCTCGGCGCGGTCCACGGCCAGCCCGACCGCGTAGCCGGCCTCGGGCCGCAGCCGCAGCAGGGTGCGCGGTTTGCCCCCGGTCGAGGTGCCGCGCCCGGTCTCCTCGACCACGCCGTCGGCCAGCAGCCGGGCGACGATCTTGCTGATCGCCTGCGGCGTGAGCCCGGTCGCGGCGGCGAGCTCCACCCGGCTCCCGCCGCGCGGCGCGGCCCGTAGCAGCCCCATGACCAGGGCCGTGTTGTGGTCCCTGAGTCCGGTGAGATTGGTGCCGGCCGGCTGCGCGTCCATGTGCCCATTGTGCACGGGGCTTGCACTTAAGCAACAGTGTTGCTTAACTCGGGGTATGAGCGACCCCACTCGTCCCCTCCAGGTCGGTCTGGTCGGCTACGGCCTGGCCGGTTCCGTCTTCCACGCGCCCCTGATCGCGAGCACGCCGGGGCTGCGGCTGCGCTCCGTGGTCACCTCCGACCCGGAACGGCGCTCCCAGCTGGCCCGCGAGCATCCGGACGCCCGCGCCGTGGGCAGTGTCGATGAGCTGCTCGCCGATCCGGCCGAACTCGGCCTCGTCGTGGTGGCCTCGCCCAACCGGTCCCACGTGCCGGTGGCGCGCGCGGCGCTGGAGGCCGGGCTGCCGGTCGTGGTCGACAAGCCTCTCTCGGCCACCGCCGCCGAGGCGCGCGACCTGGCGGCGCTGGCCGCGGATCGCGGTCTGCTGCTGACGGTCTTTCAGAACCGGCGCTGGGACGGCGATTTCCGCACCGTCAAGCAGCTGATCGCCGACGGCGCCCTGGGCACGGTGCACCGGTTCGAGTCCAGGTTCGAGCGCTGGCGCCCGGCGCTCAAGGGCGGTTGGCGCGAGTCGTCCGATCCGGTCGAGGCCGGCGGGCTGCTCTACGACCTGGGCAGTCACCTGGTCGATCAGGCGCTGGACCTGTTCGGCCCGGTCGAGACCGTCTACGCCGAGACGGATGCGCGCCGGGCCGGCGCGGCCGTGGACGATGACGCGTTCGTCGCCCTGACCCACGTCAGCGGAGTGCGCTCGCACCTGTGGATGAGCGCGGTCGCGGGACAGTTCGGGCCGCGGCTGCGGGTGCTCGGGGACCGCGGCGCGTACACGGTGTACGGGCTGGACCCGCAGGAGGCGGCGCTGCGTTCCGGGCAGCGGCCGGGCCCCGGCTGGGGCGCGACGCCCGAGAGCGACTGGGGGCTGCTCGGCACGCCCGAGGACGCCCGGCGGCATCCGTCGCTGCCCGGCGACTATCCCGCGTTCTACGCCGCGGTGGCCGCCGCGCTGCGCGGCGGTGCTCCGGCGCCCGTCACCGCCGATGAGGCCGTCGCCGCGCTCACCGTCCTGGAGGCCGCCCGGCGGTCCGCGGCCGAGGGCCGCGCCGTTTCGCTCGCCCCGGCCGAGGGCACGGTGGCCGCGTGAACCCCACCGAGATCGCCGACCTGATCGCCCGCATCGAGGAGCAGGAACGCCGCCTGGTCCTGCCGCGCTTCGACAACGACGACGCCTGGCGCCTGGGCACCGCGCTGGTCGAACTGGCCCGCGCCCGCTCGGCGCCCGTCACCATCGACATCCGCCGCAACGGCCAGCAGCTGTTCCACGTCGCGCTGCCCGGCACCAGCGCCGACAACGATGCGTGGATCGAGCGGAAGGTCCGGACCGTCAACCGCTTCGGCCACGCCTCCTACCTGGTGGGCCTGCGCTTCACGGCGAAGGGCACGACGTTCGAGGCGTCCTCCCGCCTCGACCCGGACACCTACGCGGCCCACGGAGGAGCGTTCCCGCTCACGCTCGCCGGGACCGGCCCCATCGGCACGGTCACGGTCTCCGGACTCCCCCAAAAGGACGACCACGAACTGGTCGTCACCGCGCTCGAGACATACCTCGAGCAGCCCGAACTCCGCGCCTAGGAGTGACGGTCCTAGGGAGCCCGGGGCACTGGCAGCCGCGGGCGGCTCGGCGCAGGGTGGAGTCATGACGACGACATTGATCACCGGAGCGAACAAGGGCATCGGGTACGAGACGGCGCGGCAGCTGCTCGCCGCGGGACACGAGGTGTGGATCGGGAGCCGGGACGCGCAGAAGGGACGCGAGGCCGCCGAGCAGCTGGGCGCGCGCCTGGTGGTGCTGGACGTGACGGACGACGAGTCGGTCGCGGCGGCGGTCAAGACGATCGAGGCCGCGGGCGGACTGGACGTGCTGGTCAACAACGCCGGGATCGAGGCGCGCGGGCCGGGCAACGACGTGATCGGCCCGGCGGAGGTGACCGCGGAGCAGATGCGGACCGTGTTCGAGACGAACGTGTTCGGCACGGTGCGGGTCACCCACGCGTTCCTGCCGCTGCTGGAGCGCTCGGCCGCGCCGGTCATCGTGAACGTGAGCAGCGGCCTGGCTTCGCTGAGCCGGGTCAGCGAGCCGGGCACGCTCACCTACGGCTACCCGGGCGTGGCGTATCCGGCGTCGAAGACGGCGGTGAACATGGTGACCGTGCAGTTCGCGAAGGCGTTCCCGCGGATGCGGATCAACGCGGTCGAGCCCGGGTTCACCAAGACGGACCTCAACGGCAACACCGGTACCCAGACCGTCGAGCAGGGCGCGGCGATCATCGTGCGGATGGCGCGGTCCGCCGCGGACGGCCCGACCGGCGGGTTCTTCAGCGCGGACGGCGAGATCGGCTGGTAGCGGCCGTCCGCGCGGGGCGGGCGATCCCGGTTTCCGGGGGCCGCCCCGCGCGGCTGTCGGTGCGCGCGGTTAGCATCGGAGGCACGGGGCCCGGCGGCGTCGGCGCCGGGCCGGGCTGCGGTGAGGAGCGCGCATGGCGGCGTATCGGGGCAGCGAGGTGATGCTGCGGATCATCGGGACCGACCTTCCCGGGCTCAGGTGTCCGCCGAGCGGGGACTTCCCGGGATACGGCAACATCCACGTGGCGGTGCAGCGCAAGGACGATCCCGGCGAACTGCTCGACCTGCAGCCGGGTGACGCCGAGCGCGTCTCGTGGTCGCTGCCGTGCACGGCGGCGACCAGTACGCAGGAGGGCCTGGTGCTCAACGGCCCCTATATCCAGAACCGGCTCGGCGGACGCTTCGTCTACCTGTCCTGGGTGGACCTCGACGCCGACGGGAAGCCGCGGATGTTCCGCCGCGGGAAGCTGCTGCTGAGCGCGGTCGCCCCGCCGGTGCTGGCCGAGGCGGTCGAGCGCGGGCAGTTGCGGGCCCGGCTGACGATGACGGACGAGAAGGGGCACCCGGTGAGCGCGCGCCTGGTGCCCCCACACGTGCAGTGGAACGCGGAGAACGCGGGATAGCAGCCACAGCGGAAGGGCGCTGCGGGGTGGCGGGCGAACGGCCGTCACCCCGCAGCGCCGTTCGGTCAGGCGGGTTCGGGGATCGCCGCGGTGGCGGCCGTGGCCAGTGCGGTGATCGCGAACAGCGCGACGGCCAGGACGTGCACGACGGTGCACCACAGGCAGATCGCGTCGATCTCGAACAGTTCCGCGTACACGAGCCGGGCGACGAAAAAGACCCCGAGCACCGACAGCAGCAGCCGCACGGTGCGCAGCCACCCGGCGTCGGCCCGCCAGGCGGCGGGCAGTCCGAGGGCGGCCATCGCGGCGAAGAAGAGCAGGCCGAGCAGCGCGACGGGGATGCCGAACAGCAGCGACTCCGGGCTGGTGGTGACCTTCTGGCAGTCGATCGCGCCGGTCGCGGGGCAGGCCAGGGTGACCGACTGCGTGTAGTGGGCGATCGTCAGGTAGGCGGCCCCGGCCAGGCCCGCGGCCGCCGTGACCAGCGTGGCCGGGACGATCCAGGCCGGGAGGCGGAGGGGGTTCGAGGTGCGCGGGGCGTTCACTCGGCCGCCTCCAGGGCTCGGATTCCGGGGCTCTGGCATACGGCGGCGGGCTGGTTGTGCGTCAGTTCGCACAGCTGGCCGGTGATCCGGTTCGCGGTGCCGACGATGGCCTGGGTCGCGGGGCTGCCGGTGTCCGTCAGCCCGGCGGCGATCTGCGTCCACGTCATGCCCGCGAGCAGTTGCGGGCTGTAGCCGGAGCTGCGCAGCATCGTCGCGCCGCCGAGGTCGATGAACGGGATGCCGCCCTGCCCGGCCGACTGCAGAAGCTGCTGCTCGGCCGCGGTCGGGGTCTGCAGCGGGTTGCCGGCCCGGTCGTAGATCTCGACGGGGGTGAAGGCCAGGTACGCGCTGGTGTACGCGGCGTGCAGGAAGGTGAAGGTGTTCGTGTTCGGATACACGTCGGTGGAGGTGGATTCGGTCAGGGCGAGGCCGGTGAACGTGCCGAAGCGGCTGAGCGCGAGGACGAGCGGCCAGCGTTGCGCGGCGCAGTACGGGCAGTATTCGGCGCCGAGGTAGAGGACTTCGGGTTTGCCGCCGACCGTCATGGCGCTGCCGCCGGGGACCGGTTCGGCCTGCGCGGTGGTGCCGCCGGTCCCGACGGCCGCGTACACGGCGGACGGCACGCTGGTGGCGCGGGTGACGACGACGCCGGTGGTGCTCGGGTTCGCGGCGTTCGCGGCCGCGGCGGGGCTCGACGGGTGGCCGGTGTCGGCCTTGGCGATGACGAGGGCTGCGAACAGGGCGACGACCAGGGCGATGGCGACGAGCGCGGCACGCCGCTGGCGGTGCCGCTTGGCGGCCACGGCCTGCTGGTGGGCGACGCGGCGGGCTCGGGTCGAGCCGCGCCGGGGCGCGGCGGGCTGGGAGGTGCTCACGGGTACTCCTGACTGCGCGTGAGAAGAAAGGGGGGAAGGCGGCCTGGCCGTCCGCCGCCGTCACGGGCAGTGCGGGAGGGCCGGGCCTAACCGGGCGCGGTGCAGGAGAACGCGGGCGGCCCGCGGCGCACGAGGGCGTGCCGCAGGTCGAGCCGCTTCGGGCGGATCCGCGAGGCGGCCCGTGCAGTGGGCGCGAGCCGGGCGGGCCGCGGCGCGGCGAGCCGGGTGAGCGCGCGGGCGAACACCGGCCACCAGCGGCGCAGTACCGCCGCGAGCGCAGCGAGCCCGGCAGGCTGCTCACGCAGCGTCAGTTGCGCGTGCTCGCCGCCGGTCAGGCAGATCGCGCTGACGAGCGCGACCACGAGTTGCGCGAGCAGCAGCGCGAGCCCGACGTGCAATGCGCCGTCGGGGGCGAGCGTGGCCGGGGCGGGGGCCGCGGTGCGCGCGCAGCTGAGGCTCTCCCCCATCGGCGGCAGCGCCCGGATCAGGCCGCAGCCGCGCAGCACGCCCTGGTCGACCTGCGCGAGGGAGAACCAGTAGTCGAGCCCGACCTGAACGACGACCGTGAAGGCGCCGATCCCGGCCAGGCCGTGCACGCGTCGTCCGCCGAGCCAGGCCAGCGGGTAGACGGCGGCGAGCGCGGCGAGCACCGCCCACAGCGGGGCCGAGCCGCGTCCGACGACCGCGAAGGTGACCGCGGACAGCAGCACGCACGCCGCGGCGAACACGGCGGAGCGCAGCGCGCGGGGACAGAGCCCTTCATCGGTCATGGCGCGTTCATCGTGCCACGCGGGGCGGCCGGGCGGGGCCGCGGGGCCTTGTTCTTTCCGGGAATTCTCAGCATCGGTCCCGGGCGCGCGCGGCGGTGGTCTTTCCGCGCGCCGACCGCTGGAACACGCGTACGAGCCGCGCGAACAGGTGTAGTACCACAGATGCGCTGGCCAGCGGCGGCGGACGGCCGCGTATCCGTGCGCGGCCGGCAGCGGCGGTTCATTCTTCAGGGCGGGCCGCACCCGGCCAGGGGCGCGTTCGCCGGGCGCGCGCTGTCTTGCTGGGCATGCTCGCGGACTGAGATAACTTGCGCCGGGCGGGACGGACCGGCTCCCGGCTCCGCGGTGGTCACGCAGGTGGGGCGCTGATGCGCCGCCACGAGGGGAGAGGATGACGCATGGACAAACGGTACGAGGCGTACTGCCTGACCGATCCGCTCTTCTACGACCACCCCGCCGCGAGACAGGACACCGCGGCCGTCTTCGAGCACGTACGACGCCCGGTGCCGGACGGCTGGAGCGCGGCCGAGACCGGCGACTGGCGGCATCTGCTGCCCGCCGAGCACGCGCTGCCGGATCAGGGCTGGAAGATCCACGTCTCCGCGACGCCCGACTCGGCCGGGGCGGTGCTCGACGCCGTGTGGGAGCACTGCGTCGCCGCCGGGCTGGCGTTCAAGTTCCTGAGCTCGCCGACCGCGCTGTTCCTGCGCAACTCCAAATACGCCGAGCGCGGCTCCTCGGGGAAGTTCGCTACCGTCTACCCCGCCGACGAGGACGAACTCGAACGCACCCTCAAGCAGCTCGACGACGTGCTCGCCGGGCAGCCGGGCCCGTACATCCTCAGCGATCTGCGCTACGCGGCCGGACCCCTGTACCTGCGCTACGGCGCGTTCACCGCGCGCCGCTGCCAGGACGAGTCCGGCGAGTCGGTGCCCGCGATCGCCGACCCGACCGGACGGCTGGTGCCGGACCGGCGCGGCCCGGCGTTCGCGCCGCCCCCGTGGGTGCGGCTGCCGGACTTCCTCGCCCCGCACCTGCAGGCGCGCGGCGCCGATTCGCTCGCGGATCTGCCGTACACGATCGAGAAGGCGCTGCACTTCTCGAACGGCGGCGGGGTGTATCAGGGCACGGACAAACGCAACGGCCGGAAGGTGGTGCTCAAGGAGGCCCGTCCGCACGCGGGCCTGATCGGGGACGGCCGGGACGCGGTCGCCCGGCTCGAGCGGGAGCGCGAGGTGCTGCGCCTGGTCGCGGGCAGCGGCGCCGGCCCGGAGGTCTTGGACTGGTTCGAGCTCGGCGAGCACCGGTTCCTGGTGCTCGAGTTCGTCGAGGGCCGCACCCTGAACACGGTGTTCGGCGAGCGGTTCCCGCTGATCGGGCGCGCCCCGGACCCGGCGGTACTGCGCGCGTACACGGCGTGGGCGCTCGGGATCCAGGTGAAGGTGGAGAAGGCGGTCGCGGCGCTGCACGAGCGCGGGGTGGTGTTCAACGACCTGCACCTGTTCAACATCATGGTGCGCCCGGACGACTCGGTGACGCTGATCGACTTCGAGGTCGCCGCGCCGCTCGCGCAGGCCGGCCGGCAGCTGCTGGCCGCGCGCGGGTTCGCGGCTCCGCGCGGGGTGACCGGGCCCGCCGTCGACGACTACGCGCTCGCCTGCCTGCGCCTGGCGCTGTTCCTGCCGCTGACCGGGCTGCTGCCGCTCGACCGCGGCCGGGCGCGGGCGCTGGCCGACGCGATCCGCGGCGAGTTCCCGGGGATACCGTCCGAGTTCCTGGACGAGGCCGTGCGCAGGATCGGCGCGGCCGAGCCCGCCGGGCAGCGCACGCCGGCCGGTGTTCCGGCGCGCGCGGTGGACGCGCCGATCACCGGCGGGGACTGGCCGAGGGCGCGTTCCGCGATGAGCGCGGCGATCGCCGCGATGGCCTCGCCGGAGCGCGCCGACCGGCTCTTCCCCGGGGACATCCGGCAGTTCGCGCACCCCGGCGCCGGGCTCGGGATCGCGCACGGCGCGGCCGGGGTGCTCTACGCGCTGCACGCGGCGGGCGCGCAGGTGCCCGCCGAATACGAGCACTGGCTGCTGCGTCGCGCCGCCGAGCCGCCGCGCGATATCCGGCTCGGCTTCTACGACGGCGTGCACGGGATCGCGTACGTGCTCGACCTGCTCGGGCACCGGGACGCCGCGCTGCGCCTGGTGGATCTGGCGCTGGCCGAGCGCTGGCAGCGGCTGGGGCCGGATCTGACGGAGGGTCTGGCCGGGGTGGGCCTGAACCTGCTGCACTTCGCCGGGCGCGTCGGGGACCGCGGGCTGTACGGCGCGGCGATCGAGGCGGGGCGGCTGGCGACCGAGCTGCTCGCGCAGCAGGACGCCGCCCGGGCCGGGGGCGGCCGCGGCACCCGGGTTTCCGGTCCGGCCGGGCGCGCGGGGCTGCTGCGCGGGGCGAGCGGACCGGCGCTGCTGTTCCTGCACCTCTACGAGCACACCGGTGAGCAGGACTGGCTGGTCCGCGCCCGCTCGGCGCTGCGGATGGACCTGGCGTGCTGCACGATCTCCGATCGCGACGGGTCGATGCGGGTCAACGAGGGCTGGCGGGCGCTGCCGTATCTCGGCGAGGGCGGCGCCGGGATCGGGTTCGTGCTGCGCCGGTATCTGACGCACCGTGACGACGAGGGCCTGCGCGCCGCGGCGCGGGCGGTCCGGCGCGCCTCGGCCTCCCGCTTCTACGCCCAGTCCGGGCTGTTCAGCGGGCGCGCCGGGCTGGCGCTGGCCCTCGCCGACGAGCGGGACTGGTCCGCGGCGCGGGTCGCGGCCGGCGAGCAGCCCGGCCTCGAGCACGCGGCCGAGGACGACGCCGGCGCGCTGGCGCTCGACCAGGCGCGCCGCCTGGCCTGGCACGCCGTCGGCTACCGCGGCGGGCTCGCGTTCCCCGGCGACCAGCTGCACCGGCTCTCGGCCGACCTGGCGACCGGCGGCGCCGGGGTGCTGCTCGCGGTCGGCGCCGTGCACGGCGAGCCGGGTGCCCGCCTGCCGTTCCTCGGCCCGCGCGCGGCCGCCTGAGTCTCCCCCGGAGGCCCTTCCGGGGGGTGCGGAAAACGCAGTGAACGCAGTATCCGGATACACCAGAACACAGGAGGAACGACCATGTCCGTGCTCGACCTGCAGACCCTGGAAACCCCGCGCGAGTCCTGGGGCGGCGGCCACGGCGGTGAGGGCGGCAGCGAGCTGAGCCTGCTGCTGTGCGACAGCGCCCTGAGCGTGACGCTCTGCCTGTAGCTCCCGTCCGGTTCCTCTCGTACTGACTACTGACTACTGATGCGCGACCGCGGCCGGTCTGTGAACCTCCTACGCTCACAGGCCGGCCGCGGCGCGCGTTCAGCGTACGACGCCGTGCTTGAACGAGGGTTCGCGTTCATGTTTTTACCGTGAGCAGGGGCGTGCTTGGCAGACACTTGACCTTACCCGGCAGTAAGTTGACGGATCGCCAGGCTCCCGTAACTTCCCGTGCACTCCCACATGCCCCGGGAGAATTATCTATGCGTCCCTACCGCTCCGTACTCCCACGCCCCGCCGGCCGGCGCACGCGGCTGTTCGCCGCGGCCGCCGCCGTCGCGCTCGCCGCGTCGACCGCCACCGGAGCGGCCGCCGCCGCCCCGCACCCCCAGGCCAACGCCCTGTCCGTCGTCGACGACTGCTCGGGCCAGTGCTACGACATCCTGCCGCCCGGCGAGAACGGCAACGAGACGCTCGCCCAGATCCTGCTGTTCAAGGTCTTCGGCACCCAGCCCTCGAACGCCGACGACCAGCTCGGCCCGTACCAGAACCTCGTCACGGCATCCACCGGCCTGACGGACTCGCAGATCAACCAGTTCTACAACTCCTCCGCGCTCGGCGTGCCCTCCGCCGACGTGCAGTCCACCGAGTCCCCGGAGACCGGCGTCACCATCGTGTTCGACGACTCCGGCATCCCGCACATCACCGGCACCACGCGCGCCGAGGCCGAATACGGCGCCGGATACGCCGGCGCCCAGGAGCGGCTGTGGGTCATGGACCTGCTGCGGCACCTCGGCCGCGGCGACCTGACCTCGTTCGCCGGCGGCAACCCCAGCAACCAGGGGCTCGAGCAGAACCTGTGGCACGGCGCCCCCTACACCGCCGCCGACCTGCAGACGCAGGTCGCCTCGCTGGCCGCCGCGGGCAGCAACGGCGCGCAGGTCAAGACCGACATCGACAACTACCTGACGGGCATCAACGCGTACATCTCCGCGGTCACCGCCGCCAACGACTTCCCCGGCGAATACGACCTCACCGGCCAGTCGATGCAGCCGTTCACCGAGACCGACCTGATCGCGATCGCGGACGTCGTCGGCGCGCTGTTCGGCAACGGCGGCGGCGCACAGCTGCAGTCCGCGCTCGTCAAGCAGGCCGCCGAAGCCGAGTACGGCACCGCGGCGGGCGACGCGCTGTTCAACGGGCTGCGCGAGCAGAACGACCCGGAGGCGACGCTCACCATCCACAACGGCGCCACCTTCCCCTACGGCGAGGCGACCGGCGAGAACGGCCTCGCGATGCCCGACCCGGGCTCGGTGCAGGCCGTGAACATCGTGCAGAACGCCACCGGCACCGGCGTCCCGCCCGCCGCGGCGAAAACCTCCGCGTCCTCCGCCAAGACGGCGACCGCGAGCAGCGCGCAGATGGCGGCGCAGGTCGCGAAGCTGCAGAAGAAGCTGCCGGCGTCGCTGCGCTCCAGCGCCGCCAAGCTCGTCGGAATGGACGACAACGGCGCGATGCCCGGCGTGACCGTGCCCGCCCCCGGCCAGCAGCATCCGGGCATGTCGAACGCGCTGGTGGTGTCCGGCAAGGACACCGCGTCCGGCAACCCGGTCGCCGTGTTCGGCCCGCAGACCGGCTACTTCGCACCGCAGCTGCTGATGCTCGAAGAGGTCGAAGGGCCGGGCCTGAGCGCGCGCGGCGCGTCGTTCGCGGGCCTGAACATGTACGTGGAGCTGGGCCGCGGCCCGAGCTACGCGTGGTCGGCGACCTCCGGCGAGCAGGGCACCTCGGACACCTTCGCCGTGCAACTGTGCAACACCGACGGCTCGAGCCCGACGACGAGTTCGACCGCGTACCTGGACAACGGCGTGTGCACCCCGATGACGAAGCTCAGCCAGGCCGACTCGTGGAGCCCGACGATCGCCGACGGCACCGCCGCCGGGTCGTACAACCTGGTGATGTACCGCACGAAATACGGGCTCGTCGACTACACGGCGACCATCGGCGGCAAACCCGTGGCGTACACGGTGCAGAGATCGCAGTACATGCACGAGGCGGACTCGGCGATCGGGTTCATGCTGTTCAACAACCCCACCCTGATGTCCACGGCAGCGGGGTTCGAGACCGCGGCCTCGAACGTGAACTTCGACTTCAACTGGTTCTACGTCAACTCCGCGCACACCGCGTACTTCAACTCCGGCCAGAACCCGGTGCGAGCCGCTGGCACCGACCCGAACCTGCCGCTGTGGGGCACGAGCGCGGACGAGTGGACGAACTGGAACCCGACCACGTACACCGAATCCGACACGCCGATGTCGGCGCACCCGAACTCGACGGATCAGGACTACTACGTCAGCTGGAACAACAAACAGGCCCTCGACTACAGCGCCGCCGACGGAAACTACAGCTGGGGCCCGGTGCAGCGCGTGGACCTGCTCAACACCGGGATCGAGAACTATCTCGCGACCGGCGCGAAGTTCACCGAGTCCTCGCTGATCCGGGTCATGGAGACCGCGGCCACGACGGACCTGCGCGGCCAAGAGGTGCTGCCGCTCGCGCTGGATGTGATCAACTCCTCGACGGTCACTGACCCGACGCAGGCCGCGCTCGTCGCGGAGCTGACGTCGTGGGCGAACTCCGGCAGCCGGATCCTGCCGACCTCGCAGGGTGCGCAGACCTTCCAGAACTCCGCGGCGATCCAGCTGATGGACGCCTGGTGGCCGCTGCTGCTGCAGGCCGAGTTCCAGACCGGGATGGGCGCGGGACTGTTCGCCGCGACCATCGCGGACATGCAGACCAACGAGTCGCCCTCCGGCGGGCAGGAGATCTCGGTCCCCGGCTCGACCTCGTCGTCCAGCAACCAGGCGCAGCCGCACAAGGGCTCCTCGTTCCAGTTCGGCTGGTGGGGCTACGTCAGCAAGGACCTGCGCAGCGTGCTCGGGCAGAGCGTGTCCGACCCGCTGTCGGTGAAGTACTGCGGCTCCGGCAGCCTGAGCGCGTGCCGCACGGCGCTGCTGAACTCGCTGGTCGCCGCGTCGCAGGAGTCGGCGTCCACGGTCTACCCGGCGGACTCGTACTGCTCGGCCGGCAACCAGTGGTGCGCGGACAGCATCATCCAGTCGCCGCTCGGCGGGATCACGCACGCCGCGACGACCTGGCAGAACCGGCCCACGTTCCAGCAGGTGGTGTCGTTCACCTCGGGCGGGTGACGGTTCGTTGAGCACGCGTGTGCCGGGTCCGGTCCGCCGGGCCCGGCACACGCGCGTCCGGGCGTTTCCGCCGGGCGGCCTTGCTACGCGGTTTCCGGTGCGGCGTGCTGCTCGGCGCGGGCGATGACGTAAGCCTGGCCGGTCTTCTCCGGGCCGGCCTGAGCGCGGGTCAGGCGCGCGACCGGTTCGAATCCGGCGGCGGCCAGGTCGTCCTCGACGCGGTCGGGCTGGAGCCGGTACGCGTCCAGGCGCAGGCCGCTGTGCCCGTACGCGTCGGTGATCACCCGGCGTTCGTCGCCGACCTGGAACGCGAGCAGCAGATGCCCGCCCTGTGTGAGGGCGCGGTGGAACCCGCGGTAGACGGCGCGGTGTTCGGCGGGCGGGACGTGGATGACGGAGTACCAGGCGACGAGGCCGTCGAGCTGATGGTCCGGCAGGTCGAGCGCGGTCATCGATCCGACGGTGAACGAGATTCCGCGGTGCCGGCGCCGCGCCTCGTCGACCATGGCCGGGGACAGGTCGATCCCCGCCGCGGCCAGGCCCAGGCCCGCGAGGTGCGCGGTGACCCGGCCCGGGCCGCAGCCGACCTCGACCACGCGCGGCGCGTCCGTCTGCCTCTCGTCCCCGCTGTCGGCGGCTCCGACGAGCTCCGCGTAGAGGGCGAGGACGGCGCGGTCGAAGGGCTGCTGCGCGAGGTGGTCGGCGAGCAGGTCCGCGTAGCTCACGGCGACCGTGTCGTACGCGGCGCGCGTGGCGGTCAGGAATCCGTTGCCAGTGGTGTCAGTGGCGTCAACGGTGTCAGGGGTGTCGGTGGTGTCAGACAAGCCAGCCGCCTTCACGCATCAGGGTCCTGCCCTTGAGCTCGTTCTCCTCACGCCACGCCTGGATACGCACCGGCGTGACCTCGAAGAACGCGTACGCGCCGCCGGCGCTGGTGTCCTTGCGCGGGTCCCACGTGTGCTTCGCGGCGAACGGGTCGGCGAGCCCGGCGGGCACCAGTTCGCTGCTGTACGCGCGCACCCGGCCGTCGATCATCACGACGTCGCGGGTGCCGCCGAGCGCGATGCGCACCGCGCCGCCGGCGCCGAGGTTGCGCCCGGTGGGGCTCGCGGCCGGGGTCGAGAGCACGAGCACGCTGCCGGTCCAGGCGAACGACAGCGGGATCAACGCCGGCCCGCCCTCAAGGCTGGCGGTCGCGACCCACACGTCCGGCTCGGACTCGAGCAGGTGCAGCACGTGCTCCTTGCGCTCGGCGGCGCCGCGCGGCGGCGGATTGGTCATGCACGGCACGCTAGCAGCCGCCTCGGACAGGCCCGCGGAGTAAAACGGTTTGCCTGCCCGCGGCCGGCTTTGCTGAACTGGCGGCCATGGCCACCGACACCGTCACCGTCACGGACACGATGCGGCGCAGCTTCCGCGAGCAGGGGTACGTGGTGATCCCCGGCGTGCTGACGGACGCTCAGCTCGCACGCGGCCGCGCCCTGGTCGAGCGGCAGTTGGCCGCCGATCCCGCGCCGCCCGGGCACCTCGGCCACCTCGCCCGCTGGCCGCGCTTCACCGACACCGGGCCGAATCCGCTGCTCGAGTTCTACCGCGAGGCCGGGGTCGCGCGGCTCGCGGCGCAACTGCTGCGCGCGGACCTCCCGCCGCTGGAACCCGATTTCGCGCAGGTCGCCGTCACGATCCCGCCGTGGCCGCACCGCCCGGGCGGACCACACCTCGACGGACTCACGCCGATGCCGGCCGACGGGCTTCCGGGCACGTTCTCGCTGCTGGCCGGGGTGTGGCTGAGCGACCAGTCCGCGCCGCACCACGGCAACCTGTGGGTGTGGCCCGGCACGCACCTGCGCGCGGGCGCCTACTTCGCGAAGCACGGCCCGGACGCGATCACCCGCGTCGACGAACTCGGGCCTGGACCGTACCCGGCGGTGGACCTCGGCGAGCCGGCGCAGGCGATGGGACCGGCCGGGAGTGTGCTGTTCGCGCACTATTTGCTCGCGCACAACAGGCGGCCACAAACGACGGCCCGGCCGACGCGGCGTGGCGCCGCACGCTCTACTACCGGCTCGCTACCGTCGGGCACAGGCGGCGCTGGCGCACGATCGTGACCGAGCCGCTGCACGAATTTCGATGACGGGTTCCTGACGGGTGGCGGGCGGAATGCTGCAACTGGAGTTGATCGAGCGCGTTCGGGCCGCGTGCCTGGCCGATCCCGGGCTGGACGCGGCGCTGATGTACGGCTCGTTCGCCAAGGGCGAGGCCGATGAGCACAGCGACATCGAGTTCTGGCTCTTCTTCACCGCCGCCGCGCGCGCCCGGCTGGATCCGGCGCAGTGGTGCGCGCGGATCGCGCCGGTCAGCTACGTGATGCGCAACGAGTTCGGCGCGCACGTCGCGTTCTTCCCGCACCTGGTGCGCGGCGAATTCCACTTCGCGACCGTGGACCACTACGGCGCCGTGGCGCTGTGGCCGGAGCGGGGCGCACCGGTGGACCGGATGATCGTGCTCGACCGCTCGGGCCGCCTGGAACGGCTGCTCAGCGCCCTGCCGGAACGCTCGAAGAAACCGGCCGGCCCGTCGGCGGCGGTCGCCGAGCACTGCGACCGGTTCATCAACTGGCTCACACTCACCTACCACCTCGTCGAGCGCGGCGAGCTGCTGCGCGCCTGGGACGCGCTCGGCCACGTGCAGCGGCACCTGGTGTGGATGGCGCGGCTCGCCGAGGACGAGACAGTCCACTGGCTCACCCCGTCGCGCGCGGCCGAGCGGGAACTGTCGCCGCGCACCGTACGGGGTCTCGCGGCGGCGACCTCGGGCGCGGACGAGGCGGGGCTTCGCGCCGCGTTGCGCTCCGCGCTCGCCGAAGGGCGCCGGACCTGGGAGGCGATCGGCGGCCCGCTGCCGCTCGCGCTATTTCAGGAGCTTTCCGCGGCCATCGATGCCTATCATCAGTGACCATGCCAGCACCCTCGCGTACGTTCGAAGATCTCCTCGCCGAGGCCGAAGCGGTCTCGGTGGACGGCTGGGACTTCTCCTGGCTCGAGGGGCGCGCCACCGAGCAGCGCCCCTCCTGGGGCTATCAGCGTCTGATGGCCCGGCGGCTCGCGACCGCGAACGCCGCGCTGGACATCCAGACCGGCGGCGGCGAGGTGCTCGCGGGAGCCGAGAAGCTGCCGCCGGTGACGGCCGCGACCGAGTCGTGGCCGCCGAACCTCGCGAAGGCCACCCGGCTGCTGCGCCCGCGCGGCGTCGTCGTGGTCGCCGACGCCGACGAGCCGCCGCTGCCGTTCGCCGACGAGGCCTTCGACCTGGTGACGAGCCGTCACCCGGTGCGCGCCCACTGGCCGGAGATCGCGCGCGTGCTCGAACCGGGCGGCACGTACCTCTCGCAGGAGGTCGGGCCGCGCAGCGTCGCGGAGGTGACCGAGTTCTTCATGGGCCCGCAGCCCGAGAAAGACCTCAGCTCCCGGCATCCCGACTTCGCCCGCGCCGACGCCGAGAAGGCCGGGCTGGAGGTCGTCGACCTGCGCTACGAGCAGCTGTGCACCGAGTTCTTCGACGTCGGCGCCATGGTCTACTTCCTGCGCAAGGTGATCTGGATCGTCCCCGGCTTCACCGTCGAGCGCTACCGCGACCGGCTGCGCGCCCTGCACGAGCAGATCCAGGCCGAGGGCCCGTTCACCGCCACCACCACCCGCTTCCTGATCGAGGCCCGCAAGCCATGACCGAGCTGCCCCTGCTCGCGCACGGCCGCGACGCCGACGTCTACGCCCTCGACGACGCGCGTGTGCTGCGCCGCTACCGCAACCCGGCGCACAGCAACACGCACATGGAGGCGAAGGTGATGGAATACGTCGGCTCCCGCGGCTACCCCGTGCCGCGCGTGCACGACGCCACCGCCACCGACCTCGTGATGGACCGGCTGCACGGCCCGACCCTCATGCAGGCCTGGCAGGCGCGGCCGTGGCGCATAGCGCGCTACGCGGGCCAACTGGCCGAGCTGCACGACCGGCTCGGCGCCGTCCCCGCCCCCGACTGGCTCCCCGCGCCCTGGACGCTCCCCGAGCGCGACGGCGACGCGATGCTGCACCTGGACCTGCACCCGCTCAACGTGATCCTCACCCCCGACCGCGGCCCGGTGGTCATCGACTGGACGAACGCGGCCGCCGGCGACCCCGCCTTCGACCTCGCCCGCACCATCGTCACCATCGGCACCGCCGACCTGCCGCCGAGCCCCATCGTCGCCGCACGCCGCCTGTACCTGCGCGCCCTGCGCCGAGCCAGCGCGACCGACCCGGCACCCCGCATGGCCGACGCCGCCCGCGGCAAGCTAGCCGAGCCCAACACCAGCGAAGCCGAAGGCGCCCGGCTGCGCGCGATCATCGCGCGGGCCGAGCGCCGACGGTCGGACTAGAAGCCGGACTGGAAGCGGACTGGATCAGAACGCGGAGACGGTCCCCGGGGCCCGCTCGGCACGCGAGAGGGCGCGCAGCACCGGGATCGGGCCGTGCCGGCGCACGGCCAGCGGCGCCAGCAGCCCGATCACCCGCGCATACGCCGTCTCCGGCGCCGGCGGCGTCTCCACGCCGACGCTCACCGCGAGATCGTCGGTGTGGATCAGCAGTTCCAGCACGCGCGTGGCCAGCACGTCGCCGGCCGCCATCGCACGCCCCTCGATCCACGGCATCGCGATCACCTCCTCCGGCGAAAGAGACGCGAACCGCTCCGCCAGGAACGCCCGCGCCTCCCGCGTCAACCGCTGCACCTCGGCCGCACCGGCTTCCGCGCGCTTCTCGCTGCCGTCCCGGATCCCCGCGTTCACCGGCGCATCCAAATCCGCGCCGATCCACGCCGCCTGCTCGTAGTGCGCGTACAGCGCCGTCACCTCCACCCCCGCCGCCGGGCGCTCGGACTCCACCGCCCAGCGCGCCGACTGCACCTGCCAGCCCAGGTGCGCCGCCAACCCGCCGACCGTGAGCCCCTCGCACGCGCTCGGCTCCGCCCAACGGCCCGTCACCTCGGCCGATTCCAACAACCCGATCGCGGCATCGGACGCCGCCAGAAAATCATCGAAGATCTTCGCCATGGGCAGGAGACTACGCGCACGAACATTTGTACGCTAGAAAATCGCAACCGCCCCACGGCGCGCCCCCGGACCGGTATCCTCGCACCCACGATGCCACTCCCGCCGCGCCGCCCCGACGAGGAGACCCACGCGTGACCACCGGACTGCGTACCTGGTTCGACAAGGCCGGGCCCCTCGCCCAGTCACTCACGATCCTCGCCGCCGTCATCGCAGTACTCGCCGTCGGCCTGCTGCTGTGGCGCGGATCGCGGGCCGCGCTGCGCGGAAAGAAGGCCGCCGACACCCTCACCGTCGTCGCCGCGGCCATGGCCTCCTCCGTCGCCGCGACCGGCATGTGGCACTTCTTCAGCCGCACCATGCACCTGCCGACCTGGATCCAGGCCGTCCTGTTCGCGTTCATGGAGATCAGCGTCCTGGCCTCCGCGCTGCGCGCCCGCGCCAACGTCGCCCGCGACGGCAACGCCGGCGCCGACGGACTCGCCGTCTGGGTACTGACCTGCGCATCAGGGCTCATGTCCGCGTCCGAGGCCTCCTCCATACAGGAAGCCCTCGTCCGGCTCGGCGCCCCGCTCGTCGCCGCCTGGCTCTGGGAACGCAGCATGGTCCCGGAACGCCGCGCCCAGAAGGTCAAACAGGGCACCGCCGAGTCCGCGGTCCGCTGGCTGTTCTCCGTCAAGCGCATCGCCATCCGCCTCGGCCTGGCCACCGCCCTCGGCGCCGACCTGGAGACCGAGGACGCCAACCGCCGCATCGACCGCTTCGTCCGCGCCGACAACAAGTCCCAGCGCGCCGGCTGGCTCACCCGCCGCCACGCCGGCCGCCGCCGCGACCGCGCACACGCCAGGCTCATGGAACAGGCCCGCATGCAGGCCGACCCGCGCGCCCTCTACAGCCACCTCGGCCGCCAGGCCATCCTCGACGTCCTCGCCCGCCTCGGCGGCGACGACGCCGTCATCGACCGCGAGCGCGCCCGCCAGATGCAGCACATCCTCGCCGACGCCACCGGGGACGGCGCAGGCGCTGGAGACGGCGCTCCCGCGGCCGCACCGGCACCGGCGGCCAGGACGGCGGGTAGGACGGGCAGCCACGCCGCCCGCCGGGCCCCGGCGGCCGCCCCGTCCGCGCCGAACGCCGACCCGCAGCCCGAGCCCGCGCGGCCGACGACGACCACGACGGCGCCTATACCCGAACCGCAGCCGGAGTTCGCCCCCCGTCAGGACGAGCTCCCGCTGCACCTGCCCCCGCAGCCCGTGCACGTCCTCGACGCCGCCAACGGCGCCGCCGCGTACCACATCCCCGCGGCCCGCCAGCCCGCGCCGACCAACGGCAACTCGGCCAACGGACACGCGATCACCTTCGTCGCCCCGCCGCTCCCCGAGCCGGAACCCGAGCCCGAGCCGACGTACAGTACGTACGCCTACGAGCCCGAGCCGGAATACGAACCCGAACCCCCCGCGCCCGTCCAGCAGCCCGCACCCGCGCCGCCGCCGATCCGCGTCCAGGACGAACAGCTCGTCAACCGCATCAACCGGGCGATGACCGCCTCGGCCTCCGCGCGCATCCAGCCGAACCTCATCAAGCTCGCCCGCGAACTCGGCATAAGCCCGGCCCTGATGAACGACACCATCGAGGCCATGGGCGGATTCAACGCAATGTGGACCCGCGCCCAGCAGGACCAGGCCGCCGAGAACGCCGGCCCCGACCTCGAGTACTACCCGGCGTGAGCATCGGCGGGCCGGCGGCCCGCCAACCCCGACGAACCCTCGGCATCCGGCCTACGCACCCACACCAGCAGAATCACACTGAGCACCGCGGCGTACGCGCACCACGTCGAGGCGAACTCCACCCGCCACGCCACCGTGCACCCCACGGCACCGACGAACGCGGCGATCCCGAAGCAGCGGATGAACCGGTCCGGACTCGACAACGGCGCGCCGAGCGTCGCCACCAGGTAGCCCGCGATCAGCAGCCCGCTCGCATTGATACCGAGCCCGTAGTCCAGCACATGGCCGTGCGCCGTCGCCGTCACCCCGTGCGCGGCCACATCCCAACCCAGCGACACCGAGACCGCCGCCCCGACCGCCAGAAGCGCCGCCAGCCGCCACCGAGCCCGCACCCGCGGCCACGCCGACACCAGCACCCCGAGCGGCACCAGCGTAGGCAACACCACGAACGCGATCACCGCCCACGCCGTCACCGCCGCGCGCCCCACACCCGCCGACACCCGGCCCTGCGTATCAAGCCACACCACCGACTCCACCAACTGATGCGCCCCCAGGACCAGCGGCAACACACCCAACACCCGATCCCGGCCACGCCGCGCACCCACCAGCGTCACCACCCCCAGAGCCCCGATCACGCCACCCGCAACCGCATCCGCCGAAGGACTCCAACACATAACAGCCCCCAACCCCTCGAAACCGCCGATCAGCACTACGATTCAGCACTACGATGCGCCCGTGACGGATCTTCAGCCAACCAAAGCCACCGTACCCGCACCGTACGACCCGGTCGCAACCGACCGGCTCGCCGAAGCGACCACGGCCTGGCTCGCCGCGAAGAAACCGACCACCCGCGACGCCTACCGCCGCGACCTGCAATCCTGGGCCGCCTTCTGCGACCGGCGCGGACAACACCCGCTGCTCGCCCGCAAACCCGACGCCGACCTGTTCGGCGCCTGGCTCCAGGATCCCGCCGGACCCCGCCTCAGCGCCACCTCGGCCGCCCGCCGAATGGCCGCGGTCTCCTCCTGGTACCGCTACCTCGTCGCCTGCGACCTGCACGAACGCAACCCCTTCAGCGCCGCCGAACGCCCCCGCGTCGACCGCGACTACAGCGCCACCGCCTTCCTCGACGAACCCTCCGCCAAACGCCTCATCCGCGCCGCCGAGAACCACCGCGGCGTCACCGGCCTGCGCGACGCCGCGATGATCCGCCTCATGCTGCAACTCGGCATCCGCGTCACCGAGGTCTGCGCCCTGACCACCGACTCGCTCGGCACCACCGGCGGCCAACGCACCGTCACCATCCACGGCAAGGGCGGCAAACGCGTCGTACGCGCCCTACCGCCCTCCGCCGGCGAAGCCCTCGACCGCTACCTCGCCGCCAGAGACGCCGCGCGGCACACGCCGACCGAGACGGCCACCGTGCACACGACGGTGCCGGCGCAGCCGACGCCGGAGCTGACAGAGATCCCCGCGCCAGGCCCGCGGCCGTTGTTCACCACCGACTCCGGCCGCCCCGTCGACCGCACCCACCTGTTCAAGCTCGTACGCCGACTCGCCCGCGAAGCCGACCTGCCGCACCCCGACTCGATCACCCCGCACTCGCTCCGACACACCTTCGCCACCCTCGCCACCGAACGCGGCGCAGACCTCGACGACCTCCAGGACGCGATGGGCCACGCCGACCCCCGCACCACCCGCCGCTACCAGCGCTCCGCCCGGCGCCTCGACCGCGACCCCGCCCACCTCGTCGCCGCCGCCCTCGGCTGAGCCCGCGCACCCGCGCCACCCGTACGCCACGGTCTGCCATAAGCCGAATGGGCGACTGTGATCATGCACACAGCGACAAAAGGGGGGAATCTAAGAACAAATACTCCCGCACGGGAAGAAGCACGACGTTGACCCTCTCCCTCCCGGTAGTCCTGCTCTTCGGAGTCCTGATGATCCTGCTCGTCCGCAAGGGCGGCATGAAGATCTCACACGCCATCATCGCCGCGTTCTTCGGCTTCTACCTGGCCTCCACCACCCTCGCCACCCAGATCAACTCCCTAGACTCCACCATCGCCCACCTCGTAGACTC
This sequence comes from Actinospica sp., assembly GCF_035552695.1. Classification (NCBI taxonomy): domain Bacteria; kingdom Bacillati; phylum Actinomycetota; class Actinomycetes; order Catenulisporales; family Actinospicaceae; genus Actinospica; species Actinospica sp. The sequence continues at coordinate 12,467 of NZ_DASZKT010000159.1, read as the reverse complement.
CGTGCACCCGTAGCTGCACATGCATCCGGGGCGCGCCGGGCGGCCGAAAGGGCGCCCCCCTGCGCGCCACCACGCCGCTCCGCAGCTGCAAAACCGCCGGTAAAGTAGAAGTCTGCGACAGATCCGACACTCGAGGACACTGCCGAACAAAAGGCGCCGACACCGTCGAGAAGGGGACGAGCGTGCCGACCATCCCCGAAGCAACCCTCCCCACGGCCCTCACCGCCGTACGCCACGGCCAGTCCACCGCCAACGCCGCCTTCGCCGAGGCCAACGCCACCGGCGCGCTCACCGTGCCCATCACCGAACGCGACGCCGACCTCCCGCTCACCGACCTCGGCCGCGCCCAAGCCGCCGACCTCGGCCGACGCCTCGCCGCGCAACCCCCGCAATACGTCTACTGCTCCCCGTACCTGCGCGCCCGCGACACCCTCGGCATCGCCCTCGCCGCCGCCCACGAACACGGCGCCCCGCACCCCTCCCGGATCCCCGTCCACTACGACGAACGCCTCAGGGACCGGGAGACCGGCGCCTGGGAAATGCTCACCGAAGCCGCCCTGCGCCGCAAATACCCCGAGGACATCGCCCGCCGCGAACACGTCGGCCACTACTACTTCCGGCCCCCCTGCGGCGAGAACTTCCCTGACGTCCAACAGCGCATCCGCGCCGTCCTCGGCCAGACCCTGCCCGCCGCCGCCGGACGCCACCTGCTCATCGTCGCGCACGACGCCGTCGTCCTGATGCTCCGGATGATCCTCGACCCCCTCGACGAAGCCGCGTTCCTCGACCTCTGGACCCGGCACGGCGCCGTCACCAACTGCGCCGTCACCCGCTGGGACCTCGACCCCGCCGCCGCGCCCCCCAGGCTCCGGCTCACCCAGGCCAACGACGCCACCCACCTCACCCCCGACCGGCACACGTCCTGAGACAACAGGATCAGGGGCCGCGAACGACACAGGATGTCGTCCGCGGCCCCTCGTGCTTCTGCCGTGCGAGGCTCGCTCCGGGCCGCTTACGCCTCCGCGGGACGCTCGTTGTAGACCCCCGTGTAGTCCTGCCCCGACAGCTTCCCGATCTCCACGAGAACCGCGTCGGCCACCGCACGGCGCGCCCGCGAGTTCTCCGCCACCGCCTCGCCCGGGAAACCCACCTCCGACGCCACGAGCGGCTCCCCGAACCGCACCACGATCTTCCGCAGCCGCGGCACCTTCGCCCCCACCGGAAGCACCACGTTCGTCCCGATCACACCCACCGGCACGATCGGCGCCTTCGACTTCAGCGCCAACCAGCCCACCCCGACCCGCGCCCGGTACAGCCGCCCGTCCCGCGACCGCGTCCCCTCCGGATAGATCCCGAACGCCACCCCCGAGGACAGCACGTCATACGCCGTGTCCAGCGACGCCTGCGCCGCCTTGAGATCCCCCCGCCGCACCGGCACCGCCCCGATCCCGGTGAAGAACCCCTTCATGAACCGCCCCTTGAGCCCCGGCGTCGTCCAGTACTCCTCCTTCGCCAGGAACGCCACCCGCCGCGGGCAGATCATCGGGATCAGAATCGAGTCGATGAACGACAGATGGTTCGACGCCACGATCACCGGACCGGACTTCGGCAGGTTCTCCAGTCCCTCCACCTGCGGCCGCCAGATCGCCAGGGTCAACCGCGTCACCAGGACCTTCAGCACCGCGTAGAACACGCTTCGCCTCTCCTCAACGTACCGAACCAGCCCGCCGCCCCTTCGCGGACGCGACGGTAAGGAAGAATACGGGGTCCGCTCGATCGAGTGGCAACCAGGCGACACGATCCGGACAGGGCCCACCTCACCCCGTAGCCTGCTGCACTACCCCCATGCGACCCACCGCCCACACTCCCCGCGATGGTGCCGACCCGCACATCGCCCCGGGCAGCACCGACGCCCTGCAGAACACCCCTTGCCGATGCACCGACCCGCGCCCCACGGCCTCCGACTCCGGCTCCGCCGCCATGCCACCCACGTCCTGCCACTGCACCGATCCGCGCTCCGCGGCCTGCAGCACTCACGCCCCGCCACCTACGCGCTCCGACCGCGCCGACGCGCTGCACCCCGCAGCCTCCAACACTGACGCGCTGCCACCCACCCGCTGGACCGACCCGCGGATCGCCGCGGCCTACGCCACCCGACGCGACGGCCTCGACCGCACCACCGCGTGGCCCCGGCTGACCGAGCTGCTCACCAACCCCCGCCCGCGCCGCGGACTCGGCCGACCCGACGCCACCATCCTGGAACTCGGCAGCGGCCCCGGCCACTACGCCCACCACCTCGCCGAACACCATTGGACCGCCACCTACGCCCTCGACATCTCTCCCGCGATCCACCGCCACGGCGAGCAAAACATCCGCGACGCCTGGATCCGCCGCATCCTCCCCGCTCGCGACGGTAGTCTCCCGCTGCGCGGCTGCCAATGCACCGGAGCCCTCGCGCATCTGCTGTTCTGCCACATCCGGCACCCCGCCGACATCCTCGCCCTGCTCACCGAGGCCCGCCGCGTGCTGCGCCCGCACGCACCGCTGGCGCTCGTCGAACCCGGCGAGCACGGCCGCGACTTCCAGACCCTCCGCTACGGCCACCCAGACCGCGCGGACGCGCAGCTGGAGCCCGGCGAGCCCTATCCCGTCGACTACACCCTCACCGACGACACCCGCCTGCGCACCACCGCGTACCACCACCCGCCGGCCCTGCTCGCCGACCTCATCGAACGCGCCGGCTTCGGCCTCGACCCGACTTCCCCCGAACCCCTGCACGCCCCCGCCCACGGAGCGGCCCCCTTCCTGCTCTGGACCGCCCGAGCCCGCTGAAACACGTCCGACGTGTCGACCCGCTACGGCTGCGGACGGGGCGTCAGCACACAGAACTCGTTGCCCTCCGGATCGGCCAGCACGACCCAGCGCGCACCCTTCTGCCCGACGTCCACCCGGCGGGCGCCGAGGGCCTCGAGCCGCGCCACCTCAGCGTCCTGATCGTCGGGGTTCAGGTCGATGTGCAGCCGGTTCTTCACCGCCTTGCCCTCGGGCACCGGCACGAAGCACAGCCCGGGCAACTTCGGATCCTCCTCCGTGCCCCCGGCGATGGCGACCTCGTCCGGCGCTTCGAAGACCACCGAGTAACCCAGCGCCTCCGCCCACCAGTACGCCTGTGCCTTCGGGTCCGCGCAATCCACCACGACGCTCCACCAATGACTGGCCACCGACCAGCACCTCCCGTTCATCGATCCGGACGACCCGCGCCCCGTGTTGAGTCGTAGGCCTTTGTTGTTTGAAACGTATGGGTTAGAGCTTGATCATCGACCATTGAGACCGCTCTATGTTTTAGGGCCTGTTATCTTTGTTTCTGGCATGGCACGCGACGAGATGGTCGTTGACCAAACCGCATGCCTGCATCAGCGCGTACGCCGTCGTCGGGCCCACGAACACGAACCCCGCCTTCTTCAGCCCCTTCGCCAGTGCGGCGGACTCGGGGATGGTGGCCGGGATCTCCTTCGTGCTGCGCGGGCGCGGCTGCTTGGCCGGGGCGTACGACCAGATCAGCTCCGTGAGGCCGCCGTCCAGCTCGCGCGCGGCCTTCGCGTTGGCCACCGCGGCGTGCACCTTCGCGCGGTTGCGCACGACGCCCTCGTCCGCCAGCAGCCGGGCCACGTCCGCGTCGCCGAACTCGGCCACCTTCGCGATCTCGAAGCCCGCGAAGGCCGCGCGGAAGTTCTCCCGCTTGCGCAGGATCGTGATCCAGGCCAGGCCGGACTGGAACGCCTCGAGGCAGACGCGTTCGAAGAGCTCGTTCTCGCCGCGCAGCGGCCTGCCCCACTCCGTGTCGTGGTACTCGAGGTAGAGCGGATCGGAGCCCGCCCAGGGGCAGCGGGCCAGGCCGTCCGCCCCGATCGTCACGCCGTGATCGTCCATTCCGGCATCATGACACCGGGTTCCGACAATCCACGCCACGGTCGACGTCGACCCCGCGCAGACCGCGGCGCAGCAGAACCGCGAGCACGAACGCGGCGACCGCTCCCCCGGTGCTCAGCAGATACGCGTGCTGGGCGCCGACGTCGTCGATCAACGGGCCGCCGACCGACGAGCCCAGGGTCACGCCGAGGGCCAGGCCGGTCGTGCCCACGGTCAGTCCCTCGGTCAGCAGCTCCGCCGGGACGAGGTCCTCGAGCAGCGCGAACGCGGTGATCAGCGTCGGGGCGATCGTGAACCCGGCGAGAAGCAGGAAGACCGGGAGAAGCCAGAGCGTGTCGGCAAGCGGCAGCAGGGCGGCGGTGACGGCCATCGTCGAGAGCAGAATCAGCAGCTTGCGCGGCAGCGGCATCGGCACGTGGATCGCGCCGAAGCCGATGCCCGCGATCATCGAGCCCAGCGCGTAGACCGCCAGCAGCAGCCCGGCGGACGACTCGTGGCCGTGCTCCTGCGCGAACGCGACGGTGATCACCTCGACCGATCCGAACAGCGTGCCGGTGCCGATGAACACCAGCAGCAGCACCCTGACGACCGGCACCGCGATCGCGCCGAAGCCCTGCCGCCCCCGATCCGGCGCCGGATCGGGCTGCGTGCCGCGCTGCAGGCACAGCGCCAGGGTTCCGAGGGCCAGGAAGGCGGCGACGGCGCTCAGGCCGCTGGACGGCGCCACGGAGGTCGTCAGGAACGTGACGAGCACCGGCCCGATCAGGAACACGACCTCGTCGACCACTGATTCGAACGCGTAGGCCGTGTGCAGCGTGGCCGTGCCCGCGTAGATCCGCGCCCAGCGGGCCCGCACCATCGAGCCGATGGCGGGCATCAGCGCACCCGCCAGCGCCGCGAACAGGTAGAACGTCCAGCTCGGGGCGTGGAAGCGCACCGCGAGGATCAGCCCGACCAGGGACGCGGCGCTGGCGGCGGCCGCCGGGATCGCGACCTTGTCCTGGCCGTGCCGGTCGATCAGCCGGGAGGTGATCGGCGAGCCGAAGGACTGCACGAACGCGGCCGTCGCCGAGACCGTGCCGGCGATCGCGTAGCTGCCGGTCTCGCGCTCGATGAGCAGCACGCTGCCGATGCCGATCATGGACAGCGGCATGCGGGCGACGAAGGCCGCGCCCGAGAAGCCCTTCGCGCCGGGCGTGCGCAGCAGCCGCAGGTAGCTGCCCAGGCCGCCGTGCGCGCGCTGAACGCTCTCGTCCGGCTTCTCTTCAGTCGGCCCGGTCGGCTCCTCAGCAGGCTCAATCGGCTCAGTGGTCACGGGAGGATTATTCGCCCTCGGGGATGTACGAGAGCTGGTAGACCTTGCGCAGCGTCTCGTGCACCGTCCAGCGGGTCACGGCGCCCTCCGGGACCACGGCCATGTCCCCCGGGCCCACCTCGAGGGTCGGCCCGTCCTGGATCTGGATCGTGGCGCGGCCGCTGAGCACGACGAACATCTCGTCCGCCTCGACGTCCGTGACCACTCCCGGGGTGATCTCCCAGATGCCGCGCTCGACCGTGCGCCCGCCCGGCCCCGCCGCCGGCTGCTCGTGCAGCACGAGGCCGGCCGTGCGCGGGTCGCCGGAGACGATCGTCGCCGGGTCGAGCTCGTCCGGGCTGAGCACGGCGTCGGCCACGGCGCGGGAGAACGGCGGCGGCTCGTACGTGAAGTCCATGGAGCTGATCTTGCCCGAATGGCCCACCACCGCGCACCTGGCACGGTGTAAGGGGTGAAAGTGGTGCCATGGACGTGGTGCGGCACGGGGTCTTGAACCTTTTCGGCGAGCAGTGGACGGTTCGCTTTCGGCGCGAGCTCGGCCACGCGCCGGACCGCGTGTGGGCCGCGCTGACGGATGCCGGTGAGCTCGAGCCCTGGTTCCCCACCGGCATCGTGGGCGGCTGGTCGGTCGGCGCCGCGCTGGAGTTCCCGTTCGCGGACGGGGTCTTCCCGGCGATGCACGGGACGGTGCTGCAGTCCCGCGCGCCGCGCGTGCTTGAGTACACGTGGGGCCCGGACACGCTGCTCTACCGGTTGGAGGCGGGCGGTCCGGGCACGCGAATGGACTTCGCGGTCACACTCGAGGAGCCGGGCAAGGCGGCCAGGGACGGCGCGGGCTGGCACGAGGCGCTCGACCTGATGGAGACCTGCCTGGACGGGGACGAGCGGTGGCCGCTCGGGCAGCGCTGGGCGGAGCTGGTCCCGATGTACGAGGCCGCCTTCGGGCCCGAGGCCTCGACGATCGGGCCGCCCGAGCAGTGGCGTACGCCGCAGGCCTGACGGGCCGTCGGTCCGTGTGGGCGCTCAGCGCAGGATCTGCAGCTCGCGGCTGGTGCGGTTGAGCCGGTCGCCGGCGGTCTCGGTGCACACGCAGATGTCCTCGATCCGCGCGCCGTGCCGGTCGGGAAGGTAGATGCCCGGCTCGACGGAGAACGCCATTCCGGGTTCGAGCGGCCGGTTCGACCCGCCGACGATGTACGGCTCCTCGTGGGTCTCGAGGCCGATGCCGTGGCCGGTGCGGTGCACGAAGTACTTGCCGTATCCGGCCTCGGTGATCAGGTCGCGGCCGACCGCGTCGAGCTGCTCGGCGGTGATGCCGGGGCGCACGGCGTCGGTCTGCGCGCTCTGGGCGGCGAGCAGCACGGCGTGGTACTCGGCGTATTCGGCGGGCGGTTCGCCGAGGACGTAGTTGCGGGTCGAGTCGGAGCAGTAGCCGTCGGGCATGGTGCCGCCGATGTCGACGACGACCGGCTCGCCGCGCTCGATGACCCGCTCGGAGACCTCGGCGTGCGGGCTGGCGCCGTTCGGGCCGGAGGCGACGATGACGAAGTCGACCCGCTCGTGGCCCTCGGCGAGCAGCGCGTCGGCGATGTCCTGGCCGACCTGACGCTCCGTCCGCCCGGCGCGCAGCCATTCACCCATTCGGGCGTGCACGCGGTCGATCGCGTCCCCCGCGCGGCGCAGCGCCTCGACCTCGGCCGGGGTCTTGCGCATCCGCAGGTCGCTCAGCACCGGCCCGGCGAGCTCCTGGCGAACGCCCGGCATCGCGTCGCGGAAGCCGACGAGCTTCTCCGCCCACATGTGGTTGTCCACTCCGACGACGCCGACGCCCCGCGGCAGCCGCGCGGCCGCGAACGTGTACGCGTTCTGCGTCTCCTGCCACCCGGCGATCTCGATGCCGAGCCGGCCGGCCGGGGACGCGTGCGCCGCCGGGACCTCGAGTTGCGGGGCGATCAGCACCGGGTCGCCGTCCACCGGGAGCAGCAGGCAGGTCAGCCGCTCCAGCGGCAGCGCCTGATATCCGGTGAGATAGCGCAGGTCGGCGCCGGGCGTGACGATCAGGGCGTCGAGACCGGCGGCGGCCGCGGCGGTACGGGCCCGGTCGAGCCGGTCGGTGGAGAACAGGGCGTCGGTCACCTCCTCAGGGTATGGCCACCCGCCGACTGCCGGCGACCGGTACGCTGCGGCCGTGGATCACAGTGCTGCGGGACACTCCCCCACTCCGACTCAAGAGCCTGTCGCGACGATCGAGCCGAAGCAGGGGCCGTCGCGCCGTCAGCAGATCGCGACCGCGGGCATGATCGGCGCGATCGCCGGGGCGACGCTCGGCAGCGGCGGCGGGCTGCGCGGCGTCGCGAGGGGCGCGGCCCTCGGGGCCGTCGGCCTCGGCGCGGTCGAGGCGGTGGCGAGGGCACGGCAGAAGCCCGGCCAGATCCCGGCGCGCTGGGCGCGGATCGCGGCCGGCGGCGCGCTGGCGGCCCCGGCCGGCTGGATCGGCGGGAAGCTGACCGGTTCCGGGCCGGTGGCGGTGGGCGCGGCGGCCGGCGGGGTCGCGGGCGGGGTCGGGCTGCGGCCGCAGAAGGTGGCGCTCGGACCGGTGTTCGGCGCGGCGGTCGGCGCCGGATTCGCCGCGTACGACCGCAAGGCCAATCCGGCGCTGGTGGCCGCGGCGACGGTCGCCGGTTTCCGGGTCGCCTCGGCCGTGATCTTCCCGGACGAGCAGATCAGCATGCTGGCCGAGCGCGTCTCCCCCGAGCAGCTGCCATTCGTATTACCGCTGGCCGCCCATTCGCGGTACATCGGCATGGGCTACGTCGAGGAACTGGCGGAGCGTCTGGACCGCGAGTACGTGCGCGACACCCAGGACGTCGGCATCATCGGCTCGCTGGACGAGCTCGAGGGCCCGCAGTTCGAACCGTCGCTCGTACACCCGCTGGTGCGGGAGTTCTACGAGCACACCACGCGCTTCAAGTTCGACATCGTGCCCGCGTGGCGGGCGTGGGTCCGGCCCGGCTACCTCGTCTACCGCACGCTGCTCGCCCGGCCGCTCGGGCAGGCGAACGTGCCGATGAACCAGCGCGAGGCGCTGCGCGGCGTGCACAGCCGGATCGACACGATCCTGCCCGGCAAGGACGGCGCGCCGCTGCTGCGCGGCTGGCTGCGCTCCTTCGCCGACGACGAGGAGCCGATCTACGTGGGCGTGTACACCACGTACCGGCACGAGGAGCGCGGCTACGTGCGCGTGGGGTTCCCGCTGCCGGAGATGAACTTCACCGCGACGCTGATCCCCGTGCACCGCAACGACGGCGGGCTCACCCTGACCAGCACGAGCTCGGTGTCCGACCAGCCGGGCCACTACCTGACGTACATCGACCGGGAGAACGGCGAGCTGACCTCCGCCGCCGTGCACGGGTTCGCCGAACAGCTGGAGGTGTACGTGCGCGACGGCGAGTTGGTCGCGGAGCACGCGTTCCGGGTGTTCGGTCTGCCGTTCCTGGTCCTGCGCTATCGGATCGCCAGGAAATAGACGCGACATATCGCGTTTTCTGGGAAACGGGGATACACTCCGCTTCATGCCTGCAGAACTGCCCGCACGCGGCGTGGAAGACCTCGAGCAGCGCGCCGCCGACCGCGACCGGGACGAGGTCGCCGTGATCCTGGGGGAAGCGCTCGCCACCGGCCGGCTCACCAGCGAGGAGCACGCCGAGCGCCTGGAGGCCGTGTACGCGGCCCGCACGTACGGGGACCTGGAGCCGATCACCCGCGACCTGCCGCGGGAACGCACACTCGGCGCCGTGCTGCCGGAGTCGACGGTGCGTCAGGAGGTGTCCGCGACGCTGAGCAAGGTGCACCGCGGCGGACGCTGGGTGCCCGGCCGGCACACCGAACTGCGCGCGAACCTCGGCGCGCTCATCGTGGACTTGTCCGAGGCCGTGCTGCCCGGCCGGGAGATCACCGTCAACGTCAACGCGCTGTTCGGCAAGATCGTGCTGCGCGTCCCGCGGAACGCCCGGATCGTCGACGAGGGCGGCGCGATGTTCGGCAAGTGGGCGGCGCACCTCCGCGGCCGGTCCCGGGCCGGGGACGAGGCGGCGATCGACGCCGATGAGGGCCCGCTGATCCGGATCACCGGCCGCGCCTGCTTCGGCAAGGTCACGATCGTGCGCGCCGGCTCGGGCACGAACGTCCTCGGCCAACTGTTCGAGACGCTGTGGGGGCCCGGCAGCCGATGACCGGCGCGGACTTGGACACGGCGGACACGGACACGGCGGACGCGGTCGCCGGCACCCAGCGCGCGTACGCCCGGATCGCCGGTCGGTACGCCGAGCGCTGGGACCGCGCGGAGAACACCTGGATCGCCGCGCCCGCGGCCCGATTCGCGGCCGCGCTTCCGGCCGGAGCCTTGGTCGCGGACGTCGGCTGCGGCCCGGGCAACGACACGGTGCGGCTGCGCGGACTGGGGTTGCGCGCGCACGGCTTCGACCTGTCGCACGCGATGCTCACCGCCCGCGCCGTACCCGGCCAGGTCCGCGCCGACCTGCGCGTTCTCCCGCTACGCGACGGCGCGCTTGACGGGCTGTGGTGCATCGCCGTGCTGCTGCACCTGCCGCGCGAGACCGTCCCGGCCGCGCTCGCCGAGTTCCACCGCGTGCTCAAGCCCGGCGGTCACGCGGTGATCTCGATCGCCGAGGGGGACGGCGAGGGCTGGGAACGCTACCCGCACCAGGACTTCGAAGGCGCCGAGGACGTCGAAGGCGGCGCGGTCGAGCGCTACTTCGTCTACCACTCGCGACAGGCGTTCACCGAGCTGCTGGAGGCCGCGGGCTTCGAGATCCTGTGGACTTTCTGTGCAAGTACCCACCGGAACTGGATGTCCCTACACCTGCGCCGCTACTCGGGAGTACATTGAGGATAAGGCGGGCGTAACGCGCGCACTCCTCGTCTCGGGAGGAACGGACATGGCCCAGTCCAGGTTCCGGACGGACCGTCAGCTGTCGGCCCGCATGGTCACGGTCATGGGGACGCTCGTCCTCGCGTATGCCGCCGCCATGGCCATACTCATCCTCGTACTCGGCCGATGGTGGCCGGTCGGTGTCGCGGCCGTCATCGCGTTCCTGGCCTTCCAATTGCTGGCCAGCGACAAGGTCGCGCTCAAGGCCGTCGGCGCGCACGAAGTGACCCCCGAGCAGGAGCCGGAACTGCACGCGGTGGTCGACCGGCTGTGCGCACTGGCCGACATGCCGAAGCCGACGATCGCGGTCTCCGAGTCCCTGGTGCCCAACGCGTTCGCGGCCGGGCGCAAGCGCAGCGGCATCGTGCTGTGCGTCACGCGCGGAATGCTGAGGAAGCTCGACGAGCAGGAGCTCGAGGGCGTCATGGCGCACGAGCTCTCGCACATCGCGCACGGCGACGCGGTCGTGATGACCGTCGCCTCGTTCATCGGGGTGCTCGCCGGACTCACCGCACGGGTCGGGGCGCAGTTGATGTTCTACGGCGGGCGGATGCGCGGGCTGTGGCAGGTCCTGGTCATCGCGCTCGCGGTGACGGCGCTGTCCGCGGCCACCTGGATGATCTCGTTGCTGCTGATCCGCACGCTGTCGCGCTACCGCGAGTTCGCCGCGGACCACGCCGCGGCCGAGCTGACCGGCAACCCGGCGGCGCTCTCCTCCGCGCTGCAGAAGGTCTCCGATCACAGGAGCCTGATCCCCAGCAGGGACCTGCGCCGGGCCACGACCGTCAACGCCGTCGCCTTCTGCCCGGTCACCACGAACAAGCAGGCCGGCTCGCAACTGCTGTCCACGCACCCGACCGTGCAGGCGCGCATCGAGCGGCTCGAGCGCATCGCGCAGCACCTCGGCTGAGAGTACCGGTCGGCTGAGAAAACAGGCCGCTGACGGAGAATGTGCTGAGATGAGCCTGAGATTCCGCAGTCCGCGTGCGGGCCTGGGTTAGCCTGAGGTATGGACGAGAACAAGGCGTTGAGAGTGGTGGACGCGCTGCGTGAGCAGGGCGTCAACGCCCACCTCGCTCGGGAGGGCGTGTACCAGATCGGTGTGCGGGTCGTGCTCGGCGACGGCCGCGAGGCCGTCTGGGACACCGACGACACCCCCGGGCTCGAGGCCCAGGTCATGCGGGACGGAATGCTGGTCGGCTTCGTGCCGCAGATCCCCGGCTCGGAGACCTTCGACGTACCGCAGGTCGTCGACGCCATCGCGCGCACCGACTACGACCAGCCGATCGCGACCCGCAGCGCCGCCGCGCCCGTGCCCGCCGCCCCGCTGACCCGCGAGGGCGGCGTCTTCCGCCGCTTCCTCGGCGGATTCCGGGAAAGGTGATCCAACCCAGGCTTCCGAGGCAGCGCAGGAGAGGAGGCGGGGAGCCCCATGGTCGTGGCCTTCTCCGTCGAACCCGCCCGGTTGATGGTGGCCGCCCTGATCACCGGGTGGGGGCTGCTCGCGATCGGGATGGGCTCGATCATCTGGACGAACTTCGGCGGCGTCGCCGACTTCGGCGCCCGGCTGGCCCGGGCGGTGCGCGGCCTCGAGGCCACCCACCGGCGCAACACGGTGCGCGCCTACCGCAGGCACGGCGGCTTCTGGATGGCCCTCGGCGCCGGCGCGGTGCTCTGCGGCATGCTCGCGTTCCTCTGGGCCGTGAGCTGAGGAAATCCGCGGGCCGCCGGCGGATCGCCCGGCTACGATGAGCGGATGCGGGAGCTGATCATCCTCGGCACGGCCTCGCAGGTGCCGACGCGCACGCGCAACCACAACGGCTACTTCCTGCGCTGGGACGAGGACGCGTTCCTCTTCGACCCGGGCGAGGGGACGCAGCGGCAGATGACCCTGGCCGGGGTCTCGGCGACGGACCTTACCCGGCTGTGCGTGACCCACTTCCACGGGGACCACTGCTTCGGGCTGCCTGGCGTCTTCTCCCGCCTGGCCCTGGACCAGGTCACGCACCCGGTGCACTGCCACTTCCCCGCCTCCGGCGCCCCGCTGTTCGACCGGCTGTGCTGGATGTGGCCCGAATACCGCCGCCAGATCCTGCGCGAGGAGCCCGCGTACGGCGAACGCACGGTGCTCGCCTCGGCGGCGACCTCGCCGTTCGGCCGCCTCGAGGCCGTGCGCCTCTCGCACGGCGTCGACTCGTACGGCTATCGGATCACCGAGCCCGACGGCCGCCGCATGCTGCCGCAGAAGCTGGCCGAGGCGGGCGTGCGCGG
>NZ_DASZKT010000158.1:0-2869 GCF_035552695.1 Actinospica sp. | reverse complement strand
GGGGCAGCCGGCGGAGGACTTCACCCCGCCCACCGGCTTCCCCCCGGTCGGCTGATCGTCAGTCAATGGGCTGGTTCCTCAGTCGATGGCTGATTCTCGGTCAGCCGCTGATTCCCGGTCGATTGTTGATTCCTGAGTCGACTGTTGATTTCTCAGTCGCCTCTTGATTTCTTAGCCGATGATCGCCACGACGCACGCCACGTTGTCCGCGCCGCCAGCTTGGATCGAGAGCTCGACCAGCGCGGCGACCGCGTCCGCCGGACCTTCCGCCCCCTCGACGACGCTCCGGATCTCGGCCTCCGCGACGCGCGCCGAGAGGCCGTCCGTGCAGAGCAGGTAGCGGTCCCCGGCCCGCACGTCCGTCACCCGCACCTGCGGCTCGGGAGACGTCTGGCCGGTGCCGAGGGCCTGCACGAGCAGCGAGCGCTGCGGGTGCGATTCGGCCTCCTGCGGCGTGATCCGGCCGTCGTCGAGCATGGACTGCACGAGCGTGTGGTCGTGCGTGATCTGGAAGAACCGGCCGTCGCGCAGGAGGTACGCGCGCGAGTCGCCGATGTGCACGAGGCCGAGTTCCGAGCCCGTCCACAGCATCGCGGTGAGCGTCGTGCCGGAGTCCTCGCTGGCGATCCGCCCTACCGCCTGGTGCGCGCGATCCGCCGCGTCGTTGAGGACGTTCAGCAGGTCCCCCGATTCGACGGCGTCGAGGGTGCGCAGCAGGTCGATGGCCGTGCTGCTCGCCGTGTCGCCGCGCTCCCCGAACCCGTCGGCGACGGCGAACAGGCGCGGTCCCGCGTACGCGGCGTCCTGGTTGTCCGGCCGTACGGTGCCCTGATCGGACAGCGCGGCGTAGCGGACCTGCAAAGGCTGGGTGGTGCTGGGCATGGTGTCGTCCTTCCCTGACAGCTGTTCGATGAGGAAGTCGACAAGCTCGCGACGGGCCGCGGTGTCCGTCTCGACCCGCAGCCAGAACTCGCGGATCTCGTTCGCGGCCGCTCCCCGATCCGTCTCGCACAGGTCGCAGACGTGCCGGATGCGCGCGAGCGGCATCCCGAGCCGGCGCAGCCACGCCACGAGCCTGGCCCGGTCAAGCTGCCCCGGTTCGTAGTACCGGTAGCCGCTGTCCGGGTCGGTCCAGGCGGGCCGCAGCAGCCCGATCTCGTCGTAGAGACGCAGGGCCTTGATCGACAGCCGGGATGTGCGCGCGAACGCCCCGATCGTCAGCGGTGCCGCCGCCGTCGTTCCGTCCGCCGCCGTCCCGTCCGCCATCCGCGTCCTCTCCTCCTCAACCGCGCGGCCGTTCGCCGCCCGGCACCACCCGATGCTCGGCCCCGCCCCAAGGGGAGAGTCAAGCAGACACGGCGGGCGGACTCAGCCCCCCTCCCGCTGACCGGTGCGCGGCGCGATGGGCCAATACGCAGCGTGTCGGGCCGGTTTCTGGCAGGATGCCGCCATGACCTCTCAGCCGCCGTTCGATCCGTCGCAGCAGCCTTACTCGCAGGGGCAGCAGGGCGTCTGGGGCCGGCAGCAGCCCATGGACGCCGCGCAGGCGGCGGCGCTCGGCGCCGGGCCCACGCTGGTGACGATCGGGGACATCGCGTGCACCGACACGACGGTGATCACCCCGTCCGGGCAGGCACCGATCGGCGGCGTGGTGTGGTCGTACACGGACATGTCGCGGACGAACCGCGGCATCCCGACCTGGGCGATCGTGTGCGCGGTGATCTTCTTTTTCTTCTGCCTGCTCGGACTGCTCTTCCTGCTCGTGAAGGAGGAGCGCACCGAGGGGTCGGTGCAGGTCGTCGTGCAGGGACCGGGCTTCCTGCACCAGGTCCAGCTGCCGGTCTCTTCGGTGCTGCAGATACAGGACTACGCCGCACGCGTGAACTACGCACGCTCCCTCTCCGCCTCCGCCCTGGGCCGCTGAGCTCGTCTCCCGGGCTTCGAGCGCGTGGTTCAAGAGGCCTGATCATCTTGAGGCGATCTTGAGATTCGGCACATGGTGATCTTGAGGTGCCGAACCCGATCATGCTTAGTACATGCAATCTCCGCATGTGGATTTACTAGCTCGAACCCTGAGCGGGGGCGCCATACTATGGCGTACTGCGAGTCAGACCACAGCGACCACGCCTTGCTGCAAGAGCAGATCGTGCGGCTCTCCGGCGGGCACGTGGGCCGGATCACGCCGCACGGCCCGCTCTTCGCCGGCCCGCCGCGCAGGGCCAAGGTCGAGCGCGGGACCTTCGTACCCGCGCTGACCAAACGCGACAGGGCCACGATCGCCGTACTGGCCCTGGGCTGGGCGGTCTGCTTCGCAGCCTTCTGGCAATGGTGGCTGCAGCCGGGACACCGGGTGACCTGGGCCGGGCTGGTCCTGACGAGCCTGCTGCTGCTCTACCTCACCGGTCAGTCCCTGTACTTCGTGCTCGCGATCTCGCGGCTGCGCATGATCGCCCCCTCGATCGAGATCCCGCGGCTGCGGCTGGCCGTCGTCACGGCTCGGGCCCCTTCGGAGCCGTGGCCGATGGCACGCCGCACGCTGGAGGCCATGCTGGCCCAGGAGTTCCCGTACCCCTATGACGTCTGGCTCTGCGACGAGGATCCGACTCCGGAGATCAGCCGGTGGTGCCGTGAGCACGGCGTCCCGGTGTCCACCCGGCGCGGGATCGCGGCGTACAACCGGACCACCTGGCCCAGGCGCGCCAGATGCAAGGAAGGCAATCTCGCCTACTTCTACGACCGGTGGGGTTACCGGGACTACGACGTCGTCGTCCAACTCGACTGCGACCACGAGCCGCGCCCCAGCTACCTGGCCGCGATGGTCCGGCCCTTCGCCGACGCGGCGATCGGCTACGTCGCCGCACCCAGCATC
>NZ_DASZKT010000157.1:0-12220 GCF_035552695.1 Actinospica sp. | reverse complement strand
ACCCGCGCCCACTCCTCTCGGTGGGCACGGGTCACCGCCTGCCGGACGTCGATCACGCTCACAGGAACGGCCGCACCTCGGTTTTCCGGTTGCAGGCCTTCGACCCCTCGGCCGCCAGCTTGAGCGCCACATCGAGGTCGGCCGCCTCGATGATCCAGAAGCCGATGAGGAACTCCTTCGACTCCACGAACGGCCCGTCCGTGAACAACGCCTGCGCACCGCGATTGTCGATCACCGTGGCCGTGTTCGGTCCCCCGAGGCCGCCGGCGAACACCCAGTGCCCCTCGGCCTGCAGCCGGTCGTTGAACACGTCGATCGCAGCCTGCTCCTCCGAGCTGGCGAGGTCGGTCGAGTCGGTGATCACGGAAACCAGATACTGCATCTCGCATCCTCCTGCGCTTCGGCGACGCCCCTCGCGGGCGGCCGCTCACCCGTACCACGAACGGCGCCGCCCCGATCCGACACGGCCGCCCGGATTTCTATTCGCCCGGGCTCGGCACGTCCGTCGCGTACTGCGGGCGCCCGCCGGGCCGGTAGACCTGCAACGTAATGCCCTTCGGGTAGGCCCGCGAATCGACCAGCTCAAGCGCCATGTCCAGGCCGTTCTCCGGGAACAGCCGGGTGCCCTGGCCGACGACCACGGGGATGACGAGCAGGTTGATCTCGTCGACGAGCCGGTTGCCGAGCAGCCACCGGGTCAGGTCGCCGCTGCCGTGGACCTGCAGCTCACCGCCAGGCTTGGCTCTCAGCTCGCGGATGGCCGCCGCGACGTCACCGGACAGGACGGTCGTGTCCGCCCACTTCGGGTCGGTGAGCGTGTTCGACGCGACGTACTTCGGCCGCGTGTTCAACGCCGCCGCGATGGGGCTGGCCGAATTCGCCATCGCACCCCAGTAGGGGGCGAAGATGTCGAAGGTCCGCCGACCGAAAAGGAACGCGTCGGCGTGCTGGTAGAGCTGGTCGACGTAGGCCATGGCCTCGTGGTCGAACAGCGGCCTGGCCCATCCCCCGCGCTCGAATCCGAGCCTGCGGTCCTCCACATGAAGCCCGCCGTTTCCCTGCATCACTCCATCGACGGACATCTGGATCGTCGTCGTCAGCTTCATGTCAACTCCCGGTATTACGACGGCGCCCCTCGCGGGCGGCCTCTCACCCCTACTACGAACGCCTCCGCCGCAATCCGACACCACGCTGCTAACTTGTGGCGGGTGCCCACGGACGAGGAGATCACCCGTCACCACGAACCGGACCCCAGCGAGGACCCGTGGGTCCTGGGGCCGCCGAAGCCTTCCGCGGTCGAGATCGTGCCTTACAACCAGGATTGGCCCACCCGCTTCGCAGCGCTCGCCGACGACATCCGCGCGGCGCTGGGTGCGGTGGCCCTCGGCCTCGAACACGTCGGATCCACCTCGGTACGCGGGCTGGCCGCCAAGGACGTCATCGACATCGACCTGACGGTGCCCGACCCGACGGACGAGGACCGCTACGTGCCGCCACTGGAACGGCTCGGCTACGCCCTCGTCATCCGAGAACCGTCCTTCCACCAGCATCGCTGTCTGACCCTGCCGAATCCGAAGGTGAACCTGCACGTGTTCGGCCCGGACTGCCCGGAGACGATCAGGAATCTCATGTTCCGCGACTGGTTGCGGTCTCACCCCGACGAGCGCGACCGCTACGAGCAGGCGAAACACCAGGCCGTTCCCGGCGGGGGCCACGTGATGGACTACAACCGCCGCAAGCAGGACGTACTACAGGACATCTACGACCGGATGTTCCGCGCCGCCGGCATGAAGTAGCGAAATTGAAGCGGGGCAGCAGGGCGAACTGCCCGCTCAGCCGCGCGGCATGGCCTGACTGGCTGCTTGCACCTCGTCGAGTGCGCGCCGGGCGGCTTCGCTGAATCCGTCGCCGTTCGCCGTGTCGCTCCAGCGCTCGTAGACGATCTTCAAGGCGAGCGCACCCAGTTGCGCGGCCACGCACGAGGTCAGGTCGGGGATGCCGCGTCGTGTGAGCGCGTCGGTCATCGATGCCGTGAGGCCCAGGCCCTTGAGCGCTTCGCGTTCTTGTAGTTCCGGGTGAGCGGCGATCACCGCTCGCCTGCGGGCGCTGAATTCGCGTCGCTCGGGCGTGAAGATCTGCCTGCCGACTGCTTCGAGCGCATGAGCCACGGCTTCGAGGGGGGCGGCGGTCGCCGGTGCCGCGACTATCGCGTCGGCGAGCGTCCTGGCCATCGCGTCGTCGCCGAAGAGCACTTCCCGCTTGTCCTGGAAGTGCCGGAAGAAGGTGCTCTTCGTCAGCCCCGCGCGCTCCGCGATGTCGATGACCGTGGTGTTCTCGTAGCCCCGCTCCTCGAACAGTTCGAGGGCGGCCAGGGCCAGCCGTTGTGATGAGTTCGGTTGCCAGCGGGCCATGGCACCAGTGTACGGCACTTGGTCCCATCACTTGGTGTACGATGATGGGACCAAGTCCCGTCATGCCCCCGTTGGAGGTTGGCTCATGAGCCGTGCTGTCATCTATGAGAGGTTCGGTGGCCCCGAGGTGCTGGAGCTGCGAGACGTCCCGGAGCCGCACGCCGGTCCGGGCGAGGTGCGCGTTCGCGTGGCCGCCGCCGGGCTGAATCCGATGGACTGGGTCTTCGCCTCCCAGCCCGAGGCGGCGGCGCGGTTCGGCATCTCCGTGCCGTCCGGCTTCGGATACGACTTCGCCGGCGTCGTCGACGAGGTCGGGGAGGGCGGCGAGATCGGGGAGGGCGGCGAGATCGGCGACAGCGTCACTGGGTTCGCCGTGGGCGACCGCGTCTTCGGCGGCGCACTGGGCGCCGCCGCCGACTTCCTGGTGATCAAGACGCCCACCGCACCATCCGCCGCGCTCTTCCACACGCCGGACGGCATCAGCGACGAGGTGGCGAGCACCCTTCCGGTGGCCGGCCTCACCGCCGCCGCGGCCCTGGCGGCGATCGACCTGCGGTCCGGCGACACCGTCCTGATCGGTGGCGCCGCGGGGGGTGTGGGCGTGTTCGCGGTGCAGCTCGCGAAGCTCGCGGGTGCGACCGTGGTCGGCACGGCCTCGCCGGAGACCTTCGAGTTCCTGCGGAAGTTCGCTGTCGAGCCGATCACGTACGGCCCGGGACTGGCGGACCGGGTGCGGGCGCTGACCGGTGACGGAGGCGGAGTGACCGCGGCGACGGACCTGTTCGGCACCGAGACGGCCGAGACCGCGCTGGCGCTCGGCATCGCGCCCGAACGGATCTCCACGATCGCCGCGGGCCCCAATCCCCCCGGCGGCGTGCGCGCCACCGGCGGCCTCGACGCGGGACCGGATGCCATGCGGCAGATCACCGATGCGATCCTCGCCGGGGAGATCACCGTGCCCATCGCCGCGGCCTTCCCGATCGAACAGATCCGCGAGGCCGTCACACTGCAGTCCGGACGCCACGTCCACGGCAAGGTCGTAGTCACGCCGTAGAACGCGCCCGGGCTCGCCGTCCACTCAGCGGGGCGGCGGCCGCTTTCTCGAGGAGCTGGGCGGTGGCGTCCCACAGACGGCGTTCCCGGTCGCGGTCCTGGGCGACGGGCTGTACCTCGATCACCTTGTCCCGCACCACGAACGCGCCGTCGCGCAGGACCGACCACCGGTCGTCGAGTGCGATCGAGGCCAGCGCCGGTCCGGATCGCTCGGGGTTGGCGACCGCACGCAAAAAGTCGCGCGGCCATCCGAACTTCGGAACGCCACCGAGGGCGAGGGCCACCAGACCGGCGGCGGCCGCGAACGCTCTGCCACGACCCTGCCTTCATTGACCGGCCTGCGTTGGAGCGCGGCGCTCCTGGTCTTCCTCTACCACGTCTCCGTCGTGGAGTACTTCGGCGGGCCTGCGGCATCCAGGGTGAACTGGGCATTCGGCGCCGGCGACGTCGGTGTGTCCTTCTTCTTCGTCCTGTCAGGCTTCGTTCTCTCCTGGTCGACGCCGCCGACCACCCGGGCCGTCCAGTTCTGGCGCAGGCGGTTCGCGCGAATCTACCCGCTGCATCTCATGACGGCGCTCCTCGCCCTCACGCTCACCTTCACCCTCACACCGGGTACCAAACCGAGTCTCGGGCAGCTCGCGGCGAACCTCACGCTGACTCAGGCATGGTTCCCGAACGGCTCCTTCTATCAGAGCGTGAATCCGGTGAGCTGGTCGTTGTCCTGCGAGGCCTGCTTCTATTTCCTGTTCCCACTGATGATCAATCTGCTGAGACGCTTGGGAGGCCGCGGGAATTCGATCGTCGTCGCCGGCTGTGTCGTGCTCGAATTCCTGATGCCGAAGCTCGCCGGCCACCTGGTCCCGGCGCATTCCCTGAACTTCGTGCTCTACTACTTTCCACTCGAGCGGCCGCCCGAGTTCCTGCTCGGGATGGCACTCGCGCGGTGGTGATCGCGGGCCGCTGGCGCGGGCCGGGGGTCGCGGTGTCGCTGGCGACAACGATCGTCGGCTACTTCCTGACCTACCAGGTGCACGCCGAGTATCGCTACGAGGCGTGCACCGCGATCGGCATCATGTGCCTGATAGCCGCAGTGGCTCTCGCCGATATCAGGAGCGAGCCGTCCCCGTGGCGCAGTCGGCGCGCGGTCAAGCTCGGCGAGCTCTCCTTCGCCTTCTACATGATCCATCTGATCGTCATGCGGACCGGCGAGTAAGTCCTCCGGGCACATCCGCATGAAGGCTGGCTCATCGGATCGGTCGCGGCCATGGCGTCGTTCACGATATCCCTCGCCGCGGTGTGGGTCCTGCACGACTACATAGAAAAGCCCTTACGCAGGCTCGTCCTGCGGTAGCCCGGTGCCGCTGGACGGGATCCAGCGGCACCGGTACCGAGGCTTATCGAGCCGGGCCGCGCCTGCGGAAGTTCTGCGAGACCGCGGCGGCGCTGGACCTGGACGAGTGCGCGTGTGCGGACCCCGCGCCCCTGCCGCCCGAGGTGCGTGCCGCGGGATCGACGTCCTTCTTCGCCTCGCCGCTCTTCTTCGCGCCGCCGTTCTGCGCCGCGCCGCCTCCGCTGCCCGCCCCGCGTCCGCCGCGACGGCGACGTGCGCCGTTCCCGGATCGAGCGGCGGGCGCGGCGGTGGGCCGCTCCCCCGCCGACGGCCTGCCGGTCAGCTCCGCGATGTGCTCGGGCGCGCCGAGGCTGCGCTCGCCCGGAGCCAGGCTGCTGATGAGCGGGTCGCCCGGCCCGAGCCGGGTGGTGACCGCCTTGATCCGCGCCTTCCGGGTCAGCTCGCGCACCTCGCCGACCTGGGCGTCGGTCATCAGGGTGATGACGGTCCCGGAGCCGCCGGCCCGCGCCGTGCGCCCGGAGCGGTGCAGGTACGCCTTGTGCTCGACCGGCGGGTCGGCGTGCACGACGAGCGCCACGTCGTCGACGTGGATGCCGCGCGCGGCGATGTCGGTGGCCACCAGGGTGGTGGCCCGGCCTTCGGCGAAGGCCGCCAGGTTGCGGGTGCGGGCGTTCTGCGCGAGGTTGCCGTGCAGTTCGACGGCGGGCACGCGGGCGGCGGCCAGCTGCATGGCCAGCTTCTTCGCCCCGCGCTTGGTGCGGGTGAACACGATCGTGCGGCCGGGCGCCGCGGCCAACTCGATCAGCACCGCGAGCCGGTGCTCCGCCGAGACGTGCAGCACGTGGTGCGCCATGTTCGGCACCTCGGAGTGCGCCGAGTCGACCGAGTGCGTCACCGGGTCGCTCAGGTAGCGGCGCACCAGCTGGTCGACACCGGCGTCCAGGGTGGCCGAGAACAGCATCCGCTGACCGGACTGCGGCGTCGCGTCCAGGATGCGCTTGACCATCGGCAGGAAGCCCAGGTCGGCCATGTGGTCCGCCTCGTCGAGCACGGTGATCTCCACCGCGTCGAGGATGGCGTGGCCCTCGCCGACGTGGTCGAGCAGCCGGCCGGGGCACGCGATGACCAGGTCGATGCCGGAGCGCAGCGCGGAGATCTGTGGCCGGGCGCCGACCCCGCCGAAGACGGTCGTGGTGCGCAGGCCGAGCGCCGCGGCCAGCGGCTTGGCGGCGTCGTGGATCTGCGTGGCCAGTTCCCGGGTGGGCGCGAGGATCAGGGCCCGCGGCCGGTTCGGGCGCCGCTTGCGCGGGGTCGCGGCCAGCCGGGTGAGCAGCGGCAGCAGGAAGCCGAGCGTCTTGCCGGAGCCGGTGCGGCCGCGGCCGAGCACGTCGCGGCCGGCCAGCGCGTCCGGCAGGCTCGCGGCCTGGATCGGGAACGGCGTGGTGATGCCGTCCGCCGCGAGCAGTTCGGTCAGCGCGGCTGGCACGCCGAGCTCGGCGAAGGTGCGGGTGGGCGCGGGGTTCGACGCGGGCTTGGACGTGGACGCGGGCTTGGACGCGCGGTCGGGCGTCGGGTCGGAGGTGGGCGTGGACGTGGGCGTGGTGGATCGAGCGGGGCGGCGGACCGCCATAGAGTGCTCCGAACGTGGAAACAGCCGCGGCTCGCCATACAGGCACCGAGCAAGCGGTGCCGACTGCATGGCCAGTGTCGTCCCGGCAGTCACGGGGAGCATGAAGATCGTGCGGCGTGGAGCCTGATGGCTCTCACTCCCACCAGTGTACGGCACTGGACGGGCGCGCAGCCGACGCGGACCACGCGCTCGACCTCAGCGGCATACGGGCCCTTATTCATCCGCGGCCGGCCGGCCCTCAGCCGCGGTCCCCGGGTGCGCCGGAAGCAGGCGGCGGCGAGCAGCGCGGCGAGCTGTACAGGGCGGTCTCAGTCCACTGCAGGGGCCAGTAGCGGTCGGCGGGCTGGTAGGTGATGGCGACGTGCAGGTTCTGCGGCGCGAGGCAGGCGCCGAGGGGGCCGAAGCCCGCCGATCCGCCCTTGACCGGAGGCTCGGTCAGCAGCTGGCTCCAGCAGGTGAGGATCGCACTGGTCTGGATCGGTTGCCCGGCGCTGGACAGTGCCGGGGACTCGGACAGGACCCAGGAGCCGGGCGGCTCGGGCAGATCGACGGCCACCGGGCCGGTCACCGCCGAGGAGCGGTCGAACCTGATGGCCTGGCTCATCGTGGTCTGGTTGACGGGCAGGGTGATCGTGGTCGCGGGCAGCGGCAGTTCCGGCCCACCTAAACCTATGAGTCGTTGTCGGGACGGCGCACTGTGAAGAGCAGCTCGACCATGAATTCGACGACCGGGCCGACGGTGCTCACCTCGTCATAGAGGAGGTCCGCGCCCTCCTTGCCCATCTCGGCGCGCACTTCTGCCTCGTGCTCCGCCAGGCCTGCGTAGAAGTGCCCCCACATGCCGGACAGCTCGGGGTACTCGGTCTCGGCCTCCAATTCGAGACCCGCGCGCGAGATCCGTTCGGGCCAGGTGGTTTCCGCGGCGTCGTACGACGGGTGCTCGGGCAGCCGGCGCACCGCCGTGAAGACGGCGCGGGCGCCGGGTCGCAGGATCCGGCGAAGCTCGGTGAGCGCGGTGTCGCGGTCGAAGGCGAAGGGCAGCGCGTCCATGCTCACCACGCCGTCCGCGCAGGCGGACGGCAGCCCGGTCTGCTCGAACGTGCCGCGACGGAACTCCGCGCGGCCCGCGGGCAGGAACTCGGGCGCACGGCGACGGGAGATCTCCACGCCGCGCTGCGAGACGTCCACGCCGGTCAGCCGCGCATTGAACGCCCGGGCGAGCCACAGGCCGGTGCCGCCGCGCCCGCAGCCGAGGTCGACGAGCTGCTCACCCGGCGCGAGCCGCAGCCGTGCGATCATGTCGCCTAGCAGCGACCACGAGCACGAACTCGACGGATCGACCTCCTCGCAATGCTCCTCGCCCCACGCCTCGGCACGCAGCCGCTTGAACGTGCTGCCCTGCGCATCGGTCGCGTTGTGGAAGCGGTCGTACTCCGCCTCGCGCTGCGCGAGCTGTTCCTTCGTGGGCACCTCGGTCACGTCAGCCTCCTGAGTTTCCGGCTTGTCCAGCGGCAGGTCCCACTCCAGCAGTCGGGCCAGTTCCTCGTCGATGCCGGAGGCGCGCCGCTCGGGGCCCTGCCGGTCCTGAGCAGGAGCCTGAGCCGGTGCGCCGCCGGTGAGCTGGCCGCTGACCACGATGTTCCGTTCGACCCGGGATCGGCGCAGCCGATCGTAGGTCGCCAGCGCCGCTCCGATCGACGCGGAATCGCGCAGTGCCTTGGCCAGCACCACAGCGTCCTCCAGCGCCATCGAGGCGCCCTGGCCGCTGGCCGGGGAGGCGGCGTGCGCCGCGTCGCCGATGAGCACGGTTCGGTCCGTACTCCACCGCACACCGAGCGGCAGGTCCCAGGCATTGGTGACCATCAGCTCCGTGCCGGTCGCGGCGACGATGGCAGCGGCCGGTGTGGCGTCGCGCGAGAGCAGCGGGACCAGGCGGTCGCGCCACTGCGCGGGCGTGGTCTCCGCGATCTCCTGCGCGGAAGCCGCTTCGCCGGACACGCGGGCGAACCAGAATGTCTCGCCAGTCGGCGAGACCGTGTAGCCGAACGCCGCGGCACTGCCGCGGATCATGGTGATCCGCTCCGGCTCACTCGGCGGCGCGGCCTCGGTGGTGTAGCCGTAGAACACCTGCTGGCCCGCGTAGTGCGGTCCGGGCTCTGCGGCGTCGATCAGCGAACGCGTGGTGGAGTTGAGCCCGTCGGCGCCGATGAGCAGGTCTCCGGTCGCCGTGCTGCCGTCGGCGAAGACGGCGGTGACACCCGAGGCGTCTTCGGTGACGGATTCGAGCCGCGCTCCGTGCCTGATCTCGATGCCGCGGCGCTGCACCTCGGCCTGGAGCGCGCGGTTGAGTTCGGCGCGGCGCAGGCAACGATAGGCGGCGAGCGGGTCACTGGACTCGCCGAGCGGCGTCTTGGCCACCTCGGCGCCGGTGGCGTCGAGGATCTGCATCCCGGTGAGCTGGAAGCCGGCCGCCGCCACCGCGTCCGCCGCGTCAATCTGCGTCAGCGCACGCATGCCGTTGCTCGCCAGAATAAGAAAGGCGCCGATGTCCTTCGCGGTCTGCGGATGCGCCTCGAAGATGACGGGCTCGCGGCCCGCCCTGTGCAGCGCCAGCGCGGCGGCCGTGCCCGCCACTCCGCCGCCGATGATCAGGATCCGACTCATCCCCGTTCCTTTCACTTTCATCCCTCGTGCCACGGCACCCCG
Source organism: Actinospica sp. (assembly GCF_035552695.1). Lineage (NCBI taxonomy): Bacteria > Bacillati > Actinomycetota > Actinomycetes > Catenulisporales > Actinospicaceae > Actinospica > Actinospica sp. The sequence goes on along the minus strand of NZ_DASZKT010000157.1, from coordinate 3,069 downwards.
CTGCCGTGTTCCAGTCCTGATCGTAACGGACGGCGCCGACGCGCGACCGGCTCCAGCCCGAGAGCCTCGGGCTGGAGCCGGTCGTGGGTCGGAGCGAGTTACGGCTACTGGCTGTAGGCCGAGAGTTCGCTGATGGCCATCTGGCCGCCGGTCTGACCGCCGTCGTCGGGACGGTCCGCGACGACTCGGATGTAGCGTGCCGTGACCGGCGAGTCGAGCTGGATGCCGGTGATGCCGCCCATGGCGTCGGTGCGTCGGGCGACGGTGTAGTAGTCGGAACCGTCGAGTGAGACGTCGACGTGGAACGCGGTGGCGTACGCGGTGTACGTGCCGGTCGGCTGCAGAAGCGTGATCACGTTGATCGACTGGGGCTGCTGCAGGTCGATCTGCTGGATCCACCGGTACTGCTGGGCCGCCTGCGAGTAGGTGCTCGTGTTGCCGTCGTCAGCGTAGGAGGGCAGCGAGTTCGCCTGCATCTGCGCCTGCGTGCCGTTGATGAACAACGCCTGGGCGGGCTTGTTGAGGGCCAGATCAGGTTGCGTGGCAGTCGGGGCATAGGCGCCGATCTCGGTAATGGCCATCTGGCCACCGACCTGACCGCCGTTGTTCGGCAGGTCGGCGACGATCCGCAGATATCTCGTGGTCAGCGGCGAGGAGAAGACCACGGGGATGGTCCCCCAGCCGCTGTTGGTGACGGTGCCGACCGTCGTCCACGTGCTGCCGTCGGTCGAGGCGTCGACGTGGAAGGCGGTGCCGAAGGCGGCCTGCGGCATGCTGACCGTCATCGACCCGAGCGTCGTGGACTGCTGCAGGTCGACCACGAGCTGCCAGCGGAATTGGCCGGTGGCCTGAACGGCCGTGGCGGGATTGCCGTCGGTGGCGTACGAGACCTGATCTCCGGGCTGCAGTTGCGCGGTGCTGCCGTCGATGTACTGCGCCTGCGCGGGCTTGCCCAGGGCGAGGTTCACCGGCGCGACGCCGGCGGGCGCGGCCGCGAGGGACGCGTACTGCGGCTCGAGCCCGGCGTTCGCGAGCAGCGACGCGGGCACCCCGGTGCCGTCCGAGGAGACCTGGGTGTTGTTGCTGATGGTGGCGTTCGTCGGGCTGCCGGCAGGCCAGTCCGGCGTCGTGTTCTCGGCGTAGTTGCCGGTGAAGACGAAGTCGCCGTAGGGGGTTCCGGCGCCTTCGTAGCTTCCGCCCATGGACGGGATGTTGTTGCCGTACATGGCGTTGCCGGTCATCGTGATGTATTCGCTGCCGCCGTCGGTGTAGATGGCGTGGCCGACGGCGCCGGCCGCATAGCGCACGACGTTGCCGCTGATGGTCAGACCGCTGGCTATCGAGCTGCCCTCGATTCCGAGCACGTAGATGCCGCCGCCGTCGATGCGCTGCTGCAGGAAGTCGAAGACCAGGTTGTCGAGGATCTTGTTGCCGGTGGCCTCGGTCGCGGTCCGGCCCCAGCCCCAGTTGGAGCTGATGCCGCTGTAGGGCACGTTGTTGATCTGGTTGTGCTCGATCACGTCGTTGCGCGTGTAGCCCTGGAAGATGCCCACGCCGCCGGTGTACTCGACGGCGACGTTGTGCACCCAGTTGTCCGCGATGGTGTTGTTCGCCGGGAGCAGGGCGACATCCGTCGGGTCCGCGTCGGTTCCGTTGCCGATCTCCATGCCGTTCGCGGAGATGTCGGTGAACTCGTTGCCCTGGATCGTCGAGCCGTCGGCGTCCTGGCCCAACTGCAGGCCGGCGGCGCCGAGGTGCTCGAAGGTGCTGCCGGTGATCGTGAGACCCGAGGTGTGGTCGAACACGACGTTACCCGGCGTCATGGTCCAGGCGCCGTAGGGGCAGGTGCCGGGATTGGTGGTGGAGAAGCGGGTGCACGTGCCCTGGTTGGCGTAGGCGCCGCTCCCGGTCAGGTGCATGTTGGCCTGCACCTCGGCGAAGCCGTCGGTACCGTCCGGTGCGGTCCAGCCGCCGTACTCGAAGGAGATGCCCGCGAAAGCGAGGCCCGTCAACGGGTTCGCCTCGGTGCCCGTCCCGGAGACGAGGGTCTGCAGGTTCGGGATCTCCACGTCGGCGGTGGCCGGGTTCTGGCCCGCGCGCGGCATGTAGTAGATCGTGTGCGACGACTGGTTGAGGTAGAACTGGCCGGGCTGGGTGAGCAGCTCCTTGGCGTTCTCGATGTAGCTGGGAGTGCCGGCGTTGATGCCGTACTGCTTCAGGGTCACGTTCTGGAAGCAGGGTTCCTGCATCGTCACGGTGGTGCCGGAGACCGAGGCGATACCGCAGCGCATCTGCGTCCAGCTGGCGTTGTACACGAATTCGACGTTGGAGATGTTGCCCCAGCCGGCCAGGGTGGTGGCGGAGGCGGTGTAGCCGGTGGCGGTCTGGGTCAGGCCGACCGGCACCGAACCGGAGGCGCGGTTGGCCCGGACGCCGTCCACGTACAGCTGCCGGGTGTCGGTGCCGGCCGGTACGTTCGCCTGCCAGATTCCGCCGGTGGTCTGCGTCCACCCGGTCACCTGCTCGCCCCCGCTGATCACCGGGTGCGCGCCGGGGGCGGCCTCGTAGGTGACGGTGTGTCCGGCCGGGGCCGAGTCGCCCTTCGAAGCGTCGAAGGACAACGTGCTGGTGAGCCGGTAGGTGCCACCCAGCAGGACGACAGCGATGTCGCTCTGCGCGGTGCTGGTGGCCTGCCGAACCATCTGCTGCGCCGTCTGCAGCGAGCACGGACTGGCGGCGGAGCAGACGGTGCCGTTACCGCTGGGCGAGGCGGTGAAGGTGAGCGGCGCCGTCGTCGCGGACGAGGCCGCCGCCAGGGGGCCGGCGAGGAACCCGGCGGCTATCGCGGTCGCCAAGGCGAACGCGCGCGCGGGTCTGGAGGTGCGCATGGTTTCACTCCCGAGACGTCATTGGTCGAGGTGGTCGAGATGGTCGAGATGGTCGAGAAGGGGAAATCGCGGTCTTACTCTTTGGTCGAACCGGCCAGCATGCCCGAGACGAGGGCACGCTGGGAGAACAGGAAGAGCACCAGGACGGGCAGGATGGCGATGATGATCGCCAGCGCCAGCT
>NZ_DASZKT010000156.1:0-10960 GCF_035552695.1 Actinospica sp. | reverse complement strand
CGATCCGACGGTCCACTGCTGAGCGCCGGTGCCGTTGCAGGTGTAGACCTGGATCGGGTTGGAATCGGCCGAACTCGCGCTGCGGTCATCGAGACACAGGCCCTGATAGCCGGTGATCTGCCCGGTACCACTGGCAGCCTGAGCGTGGTGCGCCAGAGCCGTGCCCATGCCGAGGGCGAGTGCGACGGCCGCCACGACCGCGATGAAGCGTTGCTTCATCTTCACGGAGCGCTCCACTGCTGGTTCGAGGAGTCGGCGCACGCCCAGATCTGAACCTGGGTGCCGGAACCGCCGAAGCCCGTGTCATCCAGACACTTGCCGGAGTTCGCGTTCACGTATTCGCCGTTCGACTGGTGCGTCCAGGTCTGCGCGCCGGTGCCGTTACAGGTGTACAGCTGGACGAGAGTGCCGTTCGCCGTACCCGCGCCGGTCACGTCCAGGCACTTGCCCAAGGTCTGCAGCGAGCCGTTCGACTCCGCGGTCCACTGCTGCGCGCTCGTCCCGTTGCAGGTGTAGACCTGGATCGGGTTGGAGTCGGCCGTGCTCGCGCTGCGGTCATCGAGGCACAGACCCTGATAGCCGGTGATCTGGCCGGTCGTGCCGCCGCCGCCACCACCGCCGCTCGTCGTCCCGGTGATCTTGTTGAAGATCGACGAGTACTGGTATCCGGTGCCCTTGTCGTAGTAGTCCACCTCCCAGAAGGACAACTCGCCGACGCCGTTGGAGGCCGCGAAGCTCTCCAGCGTGGACGCGTCGGAGGTGGAGAAGTACTCGTTGTCGTCGTTCTGCCCGGCGATCGGGGTCAGGCCCATCATGTTGTACGCGGCCGAGGTGGAGATCCCGTACAACCCGGAGAGCTGGCCCGCGGTGGCCTGGGCGGCGGACTCGGCGTCGTTGAGCGCGTTCTCGCCGTCGCCGAAGTCCATCGTCATGATGTTGACGGTGGACACCTTGACGCCGTTGTTCTTCGCGTCCTGCAGCAGCGCGTACTCGGAGCCGTTGCCGGTGGGCAGGCCGTTCGGCGCCACCGCGAGGGTGAAGTCGATCTGCACGGCCGGGTCCTCGGCCTGCAGCGCGGCCAGCGCCTGGTCGCGGCGGGTGGTGGACGCGGTGTCGGAGAGCACGCCGCCTTCGATGTCGAAGTCGAGGCGGTTGACGCCGTAGGTGTTGACAATGTTCTGGTATGCGGCGGTAAGCGAGGAGACCGACGTACAGGACTGGGCAAGCTCGGTGCTGCCCGCACCGCCGAACGAGATCATCACGTTGCCGCCGGCCGCTTGCAGGGAGCTGATCTCCGAGGAGAACGCGCCCATCCCGGAGCCGTCGTCCTCCCACTGCGGGGTGCAGCCGGACTGCGAGGTGACGAACGCCAGGGTGTAGTACTTCAGGCCGGTGGCCGACATGTCCGCGGCCATGTCGCCCGCGTCCGAACCGCCGATCTGCAGGTAGGGCGCGGCGAAGTGGGCGGGGAAGGCGGAGCCCGCGGCCGCGGCCGGAGCCGCCGTGGCGAGCCCGAGGCCGCCCGCGGCCAGCGCGGTTCCGGCCGCCAGGGCCAGCGCCGCCGTCCGCGGCCGGACGCCGCCGCCGTCCCTGTCTCTCAGTATCGAAATACGCATACGCATGGTGATGTGCGATCCCTTCGGCACGAGCTCTCCGGCGGACGTAGGCGACCTCGCCGGGTGGGGAAAGTACTCGCAGCGCTTCTGAGAAAACTCAGAAACAGCCGTGGGAGTGAGTGCAGCAGCACGCCCGAACGCCGTCAACGGCCCGCGAGAAATTGGTCCAGACCAAAGGGGATCGTTGCGGTCGGGTGATGAAACTGGATTATGTTTCACGCCTTGGTTCCGGGAACAGCAGCCGATGGCGGCGGTCGGCCAACCGAAACCCCGTCACCCGAGAAGGGGGTCGATCCACTCCGCGACCGCGCGCGTGATCGCCTCGAATACCGGCGTCTGCCCCTTGCGCACGGCGAAGCTGTGGTCGCCGGCCGGCAGCGCGAGCAGACGATGGCTCGGCGGCAGCGGCGGATACTCGGCGGGTGCGCCGAACGGGTCCGTCGCCCCTTGGACCACGAGCGTCGGCAGCCCGCTGCCGAGCAGTTCGTCGATCCGCGACTTCTCCGGCTTGCCCGGCGGATGCAGTGGGAACGCCAAGGCCAGCACCCCACGTGCGCCGGTCTCCGCGCCGGTCCGGCACGCGACCCGGGCACCGGCGCTGCGCCCGCCGACGATCACGGGGACGTCGCGTACGTCGTCGGTCGCATCGCGCGGGCCCGTCGACGGGTCTGCCCGCCACCGATCCATCACCGCGCGCCAACCCACGTCGAGCGACTTGGGCGCAGGCCCGAGCCGCTTGCCGGCCACCCGCCACGGCTGCTCGACCAGCACGACTTCGACGCCGTTGGTCGGCAGGTCGGCCGCCAGCGCCTGCAGATCCGGCGCCTCGACACCGCCACCCGCTCCGTGCCCGAGCATCAGCACCGCGCGGCACGTCCCGACAGCCGGGAACCGCGTGATCCGGGCGTCGCCGAGCGGGGTCGGCACGAGCACTTTCATGATCCCGAGACTAGCCCGGCCGCGGCGCGCGCCGCGCGTTCGCGGGCGCGCGCCGACCCGTCGTGATGGTCGCCTGAGCTGATTCAGCCTGAGAATCAGTTCCTGATGATCTGTACGTGCAGGATCCCGACATAGCGGTTCGGGTAGCCGTCGCCGGGGCCGTTCTGCTGATCGTCACCGGCCGCCGCGATCTTCTGCAGCACGTTCATGCCGCTCGTGATCGTGCCGAAGGGCGTGTAGAGCGGAGGAAGCGGCGAAGCCTTCCAGCAGATGAAGAACTGGCTGCCGTTGGTGTTCGGCCCGGCGTTGGCCATCGCCACGGTTCCCGCGGGATACGTGGCGCCGCTCAGGTTCTCGTCGTCGAACTGGTAGCCAGGGCCGCCGGAGCCGGTGCCGGTGGGATCACCGCACTGCAGCACGTAGATTCCCTGCAGGGTCAGCCGATGACAGTGCGTCAGATCGTAGTACCCGCGCTCGGCCAGGAAGGCGAACGAGCCCGTCGTGCAGGGCGCGGCGCTCGTCTCGGCCGCGAATCCGATCTCGCCCTGAGTCGTCACCAGCAGCGCCGTGTACGGCTGCCGATTCGGCGTCGACGGCGGCAGGCCCTGGTAGCGGTCGGCCGGCAGAACGTTGGTATAGCTGCAGCTCGTCGCGGTGTTCGGCTTGGCGGCACTGAGGTTTCCCGAGTGTCCGACCGTCAGCGGGATCAACGTGCCCGGGGACGCGGCGCCGTTCGCCGACGAGGAACCGGAGGCCGAGGCGGAGAGGGTGCCGCCGAGAGCCAGGACCGCCGCGACGGCGGTGAGGGTGGCGATGAGCCGAGGTCTGCGCATGGGTGGGTCCTTCCTTTCCGGAAGGTCGCGCGGGTGGAAATGTGGGTTCGGCCGTTCGGGCCAAGGGGGCACATTCCCGCGCCCGGCCGGGACTACACGGCGCCCATGCCGCTCGTGTCGCCCATGAGTTCACGGCTCACGTGGCTCACGTGCTGTCGGGCTGTGCGCGCTTGGCCTCCAGCACCAGCAGGTCCGCGGCGTGGAAGGCCTCGGCCAGGTCCTGGCCTCCCAGGGACGCCAACCCCAGCGTCAGCGTGACCGGGGTCTCGGGGGCCAGGCTGCTCCAGTCGTTCGCAGCGACCGCCGCGCTCAATCGCGCGACCACCTCTCGGGCCTCGGCCATGCCCGCGCCGGGCAGCACGATCACGAATTCGTCCCCGCCGTAACGGGCCAGGAAATCGCCGCGGCGCAGGGCGCGGGCGAGGATCGCCGCGACCTGTTCGAGCACCTCGTCGCCGATCAGGTGCCCGTGCACCGTGTTGACCTGCTTGAAGCCGTCGAGATCGGCGACGCCGAGCACTCCGTGCACGCCCCGGCCGATGAGTTCGGCGACGTAGCTCTCCAGGTGTCTGCGGTTCGGCAGGCCGGTCAGCGGATCGGTCTGCGCCTCGTCGGCATAGCGGCTCACGTTCCGGCGCAGCTCGTCGAAGTCCAGCCGGGCCGTGATCCCGTCGACGAAGAGGTCGTAGACGCGGTCGGCCGCCCGGGCCAGCAGATAGGTGACCTCGCGGTCGGCCGCGTGCGCCGCGGCGAAGTCGCCCTCCGCGATGTGTGCCAGGGCTCTGAGTCGCGGGACCTCCGCGCGGCCCAGTCGGGTCTGCGTCGTCCGCGCGTTCTCCAGGAGCTCCAGGGCCTCGTCCGGCCGGCCTTCCGCGACGGCGAGCGCGGCGAGTCCGAGCTGACGCAGCTCGACGGCCTCGGGGAAGTGCTCGTGCTCCAGGCCGAGCAGCGGCCGGGCGTCGGCTTCGATCCTTCCGCCGAGGGCCGCGTATCGGGCCATCGCGTAGCCGAGGTAGGGCACCTCCATGACGATCAGGTCTTGGGCGGTGAGCCGGTGGACGAGGTCGCCGAGGACCGACTTGGCGGCGCCGGTCTCGCCGCGCTGGTCGAGGAACACGGCCTGGCGGAGCCGGATCTCCGGATGCGCGGCCAGCCGCCGGTCCTCGACGCGGCCCAGCCGGCTGATGTCCTCGGCGTGCCGTTGGGCGGCGACGGCGTGCCGGTGGAATCCCACATAGGAGTACGTGACGGCCATCGAAATCCAGGGCCGGAGGGCGCCGATGTCCGGGACGACGGCCTCAAGCGCCTGGGCGCCGCGTACCAGGTCGGTGACGCATCGCTCCAAGGAGCCTTCACGGTGCGCGAAGAAGGCCGCCAGCGCGTGGAACTCGCCGACCTCGACCGGCCGGGCGCCGTGTTCCTGGATGATCGCCCAAGCGGCGTCGATCACCGCGGGGCAGTCCCGCAGCCGGTTCATGTTGAGCAGCGCGGACAACTTGGCGAGTTGCACGCCGAGGATGTCCTGCGGCTCATGCAGCTTGGCCAGCAGCTCGTCGGCGACGGCCACTGCCTCGTTGGGCCGGCTGGCCCAGTTGAGCCGGGAGACCGCGATCCGCGGCTCGGCCTCGGCCGCGCCCGCGAACCCGTTTTCGCCGCTCATCGCCCCAGCCCCCTGCGGACGATGACGGATCGCACAACACCATCATGAGATGGCGAGGCCGTCCGCGCCATAGTGCGCCAGCCGTGCGGACGGCTTCGAGTCGCGTCGCGCTTCCGATCCGAGGAGTCTGGAACCGTGAAAGACACGCGCTCAACTGCGCGTCCCCGACGCCACCCGCTCGTGACGGTCGCCACCGCGCTATTGCAGTCCGACGGGCGGATCGTCCACTGGAGCTCCAGCGCGGAGGCCCTGCTGGGCTACAGCGCGGCCGAAGCCGTGGGAAGTTACGCCATCGGGCTGATCGGGGTCGATGAACGGCGGGCCGAGATCCTGGAGCTGTACGACGGGATACTGCGCGGCGAAGAGTGGTCCGGAACCTACCCCGTCCGGCACCGGAACGGCGACCACGTCGAGCTGGAGCTGCACACGTACCGGATCGACGCCGGAATCGGCCCGCCGATGGTGCTGGCGACGGCCGTGGACGCGCGCGCGGTGCGTCAGGTCGAGGCCGACTTGGCGGTGCTCGACAGCTTCTTCAGCCAGTCGCCGGTCGGCATGGCCGTCTACGACGACGAGCTGAGATTCGTGCGCGTCAACGCGGCGCTCGCCGAGGCGAACGGGCTCCCGGTCGCCGAACATCTGGGCCGCCGGGTCGACGAGGTGCTGCCTGGACCGGCCGCGGCCCTGATCGAGACGCAGCTCCGACAGGTGCTGGCGACCGGCGAGTCGATCGTCGACGCGCGGACGGAAGGTCCGGGGCCCGGGCGGCCCGGGAACGACCACACATGGTCGGCGTCCTACTCCCGCCTGCAGGATGCCGCCGGCCGGGTCTTCGGCATCAGTTCGTCGGTCATCGACATCACCGAGCGGCAGGACGCGGAGAAGCAGGCCTCGCGGGCTCGGGAGCGGCTCGTGGTGCTGGCCGAGGCCGGCACGGCGATCAGATCCACGCTGGACCTGAGCCAGGCGGGCGAGTCGCTGGTCGAGGCGATGGTCCCGGAGCTGGCGGACGTGTGCAGCGTCTACGTTCTCGAGCGGCAGATGATGGACGGTGGCGCCGCGGAGCCCTTGGGCCGCAACCCCTTCCTGGTACGCCGGGTGGCCTTCAGCGCGGAGGCGGAGGACTTCCCGCGTGAGGAGTTCCCCATCGGCCAGTTGCACCGCCTGGAGCCGGGCTCGCCCTACGCGGAGGCGCTGCGGCAGGGGCGCACCATGGTCGTGGCTCCGTCCGAAACGCCCTGGGTGATCGCCAACCCGACCGGGCGGCTGGCCACGTTCTACGCGCGCCGGTCCCGGCCGGTGCGGGTCGTGCCGCTGGTGGCCCGGGGATCCGTGCTCGGCTTCGTCTCCTATACGCGCCGGGAGTCCCGGGAGCCGCTCGACGAGCAGGACATCACGCTCGGCGACGAGCTCGCGGCCCGGGCGGCCGTCGCGATCGACAACGCCCTGCTCTACCGGCGCGAGCGCGAGACCGCGCTGGCGCGGCAGGAGGCGCTGCGGCAGGCCAACGCGGCGCAGGGCAGGCTCGCGCTGCTCAACGACGCCAGTGTGCGCATCGGCACGACGCTCGATCTGCAACGCACCGCGGAGGAGCTCGTCGAGGTGGTGCTGCCGCGGTTCGCCGACTTCGCCACGGTCGATCTGCTCGTCTCGGTGGTGCGCGGCGACGAGCCGGGATCGGTGTCCCTCTATGAACGGGTCGTCCTGCAGGCTGTCGCCGCCGGCGAGGCCCATCCGTCCGGCCTGCGGTCGATCGCGGATACCGTCGGGGAGATCTCCACGTTCGACTCGGCCAAGGGCTATGCCAGGAGTCTGCGAACCGGTCGTCCGCTGGTGATCCCGGTCGTCGACGAGGAATCGCTGCGCCGGATCGCCTCCGTGCCGGAGCGCGTGGCGCCCGGCCTGGCCGCCGGCGTCCACTCGTATCTGATGGTGCCGCTGCGGGCGCGCGGGGTGGTTCTCGGCGGCGCGGAGTTCATCCGCATGCAGGATCGCGAGCCGTTCGGGCAGGCCGACGTCGCCCTGGCCGAGGAACTGACCGCCCGCGCTGCACTCTGCATCGACAACGCGCGCCTGTACCGGCGTGAGCGGGCGACCGCGCTGACCTTGCAACGCAGCCTGCTGCCCCAGGACGTGCACCGCACATTGGGCACGGATATCGCGCACCGCTACCTGCCGAGCAGCGTGGTCAGCGAGGTCGGCGGCGACTGGTTCGACGTCGTGCCGCTCTCCTGCGGCCGGGTGGCGCTGGTGGTCGGCGACGTGATGGGGCACGGGATCCGGGCCGCGGCCACCATGGGTCAGTTGCGCACCGTGGCACGGACGCTGGCCACGCTGGACATGGACCCGGAGCAGGTGCTGACCCGGCTCGACGAGGTCGCGGCGAGCAGCGGCGACGACCAGTTCGCCACCTGCGTGTGCGCGGTGTACGACCCGGTGGAGCGCTCCGGGGTGATCGCCAGCGCCGGACATCTGCCACCGGTGACCGTGGCGCCGGACGGGACTACCCGCCTGATCGACGTTCTGCCGGGCGCTCCGCTGGGCGTCGGCGGAGTCCCGTTCGAAAGCGTCGAGTTCAGCCTGCCCGAACGCAGCATCCTGGCGCTGTACACCGACGGCCTGGTGGAGCGGCGCGGGCGGGATCTCGATGAGGGCATCGATCTGCTGCGGCACGCGCTCACCGGCCACGGTCGGTCGCTGGAGGAGCAGTGCGACGCCGTGCTCTCGGCCCTGCTGCCCAGCGGCGGCGAGGACGACGTGGCGCTGATCATGGCCAAGGCCGTGCCGTTGGATCCCGAACGCATCGCCACGCTCGCGTTGTCCGACGACCGGCGGGTCGCCGGACAGGCTCGGCGGTTCACCCAGGCGACGCTGCGGGACTGGGGGCTGACCGCACTGACCGAGTTGGCCGAGCTTCTGGTCAGCGAACTGGTGACGAACGCACTCACGCACGCCGATCGGCCGCGCCAGTTGCGGCTGTTCCGCGACCGGACGCTCACGGTCGAGGTGGCGGACTCCGACGCGCAGCGGCCGATCCAGCGCGGGCTCACCGACTACGAGGAGGGCGGACGCGGCATCCAGCTGGTCGACCAGTTGGCCCGCCGCTGGGGCAGCCGAGCGACCCGGCACGGGAAGGTCGTGTGGTTCGAACTCGAACCGCCGTCGGGATGGCCGGGCTGAGAGATCAGGGGTTCGATCGGGCCGCGGCGGGCGGCGTTCTGCTCATGTGCCAGCCGTCGCAGCGAGAACCGATCAGGTTCGACGGCCAGTCCGCCGTCTCGACCGCGGCCTGGTAGACGGCGTCGCCGAAGGAGCCGATGGCGCGGCGCGGGTTGTCCAGTTCCCTCAGCACGGACCACGGCAGCAGCATCAGACCGGCATCGGGATCCCAGACGGCGCCGTCGACACCCCAGGACCGGCCGTCGAGACCGTTCGGCCGGGGCCAGATGTAGCCGTACATGCCCGCGGCCGGGGCCTGGGGGCCGCCGAAGGAGAAGCCCACCGAGACATACGCCTCGAGCTCGGCGTTCTGCATGAACGCCGGTCGGCCCGGCCGAGGCAGCGTGGGCTGGGCGCGATAGCGGGTGGCGGACAGGTCGAACCCGCCCCACATGACTCCGACCCGTGGACGATGCCCCAAGTACGGCGCCTGCCACGTCTCAAGCCCGGCGGCGGCGAGATCCAACGCCTGCCACATCAGCTGAGCGGCCTCCTCGTCCCAGTCGCGCTGCTGGACGTCGTCGCCGAAGCTCGGCTCGGCGTCGGGGATCTCGCACAGCAGCTCGCTGCCCGGCGGCCGGATACCGAGCTCCCCCGCCGCCCGGCAGAACGCCGCGTAGAACTCAGCGATCGAACTACCGCTGGAGAGGCTCAGCGTCCGCGAACCCGTGTCGGCCTCGATGACCACGTCCGCGTCGAGCAGACGGTGGTGCACGGCGAAGCTCACGTCCTGCTGCCGGAGCGTCGGCGTGCGCAGCCCCCGCGGCGTGACATCGAGTACCACGTTCCCCCAGCCCACCTCGAACGGCTCGTCGAGCGTGTACTTGCCCCCCACCTGGACCAGACGGTTCAGGTAGGCGACCATCGGAGCCAGATCCTGGTAGACGAGCTCCGGCCACTCCCGTGGAGAAGTGTTCATAGCGCCATTTTCGCGGCACGGCAGGCGGGACGCGAGCCGTGGCGCGAAAATGGCGCTATGAGCACACAACCGGAAGACCCGCACATAGGCATGATCCGGTCCGTCGAGCCGCGCACCCCGCAGGGATGCGAGGATTGCCTGCGGCTAGGCTCGCCCTGGGTCCACCTGCGCCTGTGCCTGACCTGCGGGCATGTAGGGTGCTGCGACTCCTCGCCGCTGAAGCATGCCGGCGCCCACGCGAGCGAGTCCGGGCACCCGATCGTCCGCTCCTTCGAGCCCGGCGAGGACTGGCAGTGGTGCTACGTGGACCGGGCCTACGTCTGAACCCGAGGTCGCGCCGTCAGGGGACGCGCGCGACTTGAGGGGCCGTTTCCAGCGCGTCGGATGCGGATTCGTGCTCGTCGTGTGAGTCACGCGCGTCGGGCTTGATGAACAGCGCCTTCGCCGCCCACCGGGGCAGGTACCAGTTGGCGCGGCCGAACAGGACCACGAGCGCCGGGGTGAGCAGGGTGCGCACCACCAGCGCGTCGATCAGCACGCCCGCGGCCATGCCGGTGGCCATCATCTTCACCGTCGGATCGGGCGCCATCGAGAGTGACGTGAGCGCGAGCACGAGGATCAGCGCGGCGCTCGTGACCAGCCGTCCAGTACGCCCGATGCCCTCGATCACCGCCTTCTTGGTATCGCCTTCGCGGTCATACGCCTCGCGCATCCGGGCGAGGATGAAGACCTCGTAGTCCATCGAGACGCCGAACAGGAAGCCGAACAACAGCATCGGCACGTATGCGCTGATCGATCCGGTGGCCGGCACTCCCCAGATGGATTGCGAGCCGATGCCGTGCTGCCAGATGAGCACGAGCACGCCGTACGCGGCGCCGACCGACAGAACATTGAGAAGAACCGCCTTGGCCGGCAGCAGCAGCGAACGCATGCCGCGCGCGAGCAGCACGAACGTGATCAGTGCGACCACACCCAGCAGGATCGGGAAGTACTGGCCGATCTGGTGGGCGACGTCCGCGGCCTGGACCTGGCTGCCGCCGACCAGCGCCCCGGCGGGGGCGTGCGCGTGGACCTCGGCGAGGGACGGGCCGGCGGACGAGGTGCCGATCTCAGTGTTCGGCAGCACGGTCACGACGCTGCTGCCGCCGTGCGCCCAGGCCGGGTCGGCAGGCGTGAGCACGCCGTGGATGTCGGGCAGGCCGCGCAGGCTCGCCGCGAAGGACGCGGGGTCCTGGCCGTGCGGGACGAGCACGGGCACTGGAGTGAGTACACCGGTGGGGAACCCGTCGTGTTGCATCGCGAGCAGGCCGTCATGCGCGGGTCCCGAGTTCGCGAGGTTTCCGGCCGGGGCGCTGTTGATGTTGATGCCGAGGCCGATCACGCTGAGGGCGGTCAGGATCGCGGCGCCGAGTGCCGCCGCGATCCGGGGTCGGCGGACGATGCGCCGCGCGGCCTTGGTCCAGAACTTCGGCGCATCCTCGGTCTCGATCCGGCGCCTGCGCAGCCGCACCCGGTCGAGACCGGGGCACCAGGGCTGTCAGCGCGCGGTGCCGCAGCAGGAACGCGGCGAAGCGATGCACGGGTCCACCTCCAGGATCTTCCCGGCGCTTCGATCCGCACCGGGCCACGATCGCGACGCTAGGAGGCGACACCTTTCGATCGGCTTACGCGCCGCCCGACCAGCGGAGACGGCTCACGTTCGTCCTGCTGCGGCTCAGGCCCGCTCGCCGTTTTCGGCGCGGACGCGGGCTGCCAGCTCGGCGGCGGCGCGCTT
>NZ_DASZKT010000155.1:0-3053 GCF_035552695.1 Actinospica sp. | reverse complement strand
AGCCGACCGCTGCCGGCGCGGCGCACGGTGACGAGCGAGTAGCGCGCCGAGGCGCGGTGGTCGTCGGACCATCCGCCGCCGGGCTGCTGAGGGGAGGTCATGTCTGACTCCTCGGGTCGAAGGCCGAGACGGCGGACAACTGCTCGAACAGTTCCCGCTCCCGGTCGGTGAGGGTGGGCGGCACCATGATCTGGACCTCGGCGTACAGGTCTCCGGGCGAGCCCTTCGGATTGGGCATGCCCTCGCCGCGCAACCGCAGCTTCCGGCTGCTGGAGGAGCCCGGGGGGACCGCGACCTTGGCCGTGCCGCCTGGCGTGGTGACCGGCACGGTCGCGCCGAGAGCCGCCTCCCACGGCGTGACCGGCAGGGCGACCGTGATGTCGCGGCGGGACAGCCGATAGCGCGGGTGCGGCGCGATCCGCACGGCGAGAAAGAGGTCGCCCGACGGCCCGTCGCCGAACCCGCGGCCGCCCTGCCCCGCCAGGCGGATCCGCTGGCCGTCCACGACCCCGGCGGGAATGTCCACCTCGTATTCGCGCTCTTCGCCCTCGCCGCCGATGGTGAGCTTCCGCCGCCCGCCGCGGTACGCCTCCTCCACGGTCAGCACCAGTTCGGCCACCTGGTCCGCGCCGGCGACCCGGCCCGCGCCCCGGCTGCCGAACATCCCGCCGAACAGGTCCTCGAAATCGACCGCGGAGCCGCCGAAGCCCGGGCCCGCGAAACCCGACCCGCCGAAGTCGTCGCCCACCGGGCCGCCACCGCGGCGACCGCGGCGGAATCCGCCGGAGCGCGCGCCCTGCGCGGCGGCCACCCGCTCGTCGTAGTCCTCGGGGATCTGCCGGAATTCCGGCCCGAACCGGTCGTAGCGGGCCCGGGTCTCGGGATCGGACAGGACCTGGTAGGCCTCGTTGATCTCCTTGAACCGCTCCTCCGCCGCCGGGTCGCGGTTGACGTCCGGGTGATGGCGGCGGGCGAGCTTGCGGAAGGCCTGCTGGATCGTCTGGGCGTCCGCGTTCCTCGGGACGCCGAGCACCTCGTAGTAGTCGCGGGCCACGGCAGCTCACTCCTGCTTGCGGCTGACCGCCACGGCCGCCGGGCGCAGCTGTCGGTCCGGCGGCCTGCCGTAGCCCGGCCGCAGAACCCGGACCACCGTTCCGGGCGGCACCCCGGGATCCTCGACCACTTCGGCCGCTTCGTGCCGCAGCGGGTCGAAAGGCACGCCGGTCTCCTCGTCGCGCAGAAAGCCGAGGGAGGCGAGCAGGGCGACCGCCTGGTCACGCACGGCGCGCACGCCCAAGATGATGGACGCCGGATCGTCCTTGGCGTGCTCGAGGGCGAGTTCCAGGTTGTCCACGATCGGGAGCCAGGCCAGGCAGATACGGCGGCGCTCGGCTTCGGCCTCGTGGTTCAGCTCGCGGGCGTGCCGCTTGCGCGCGTTGTCCAGATCGGCAAGCGCCCGCCGCCAGCGGTCTTCGAGTTCTGCCATGGTGGCCTCGAGCGCCTGCAGCCGCTCGGCCGCCGCCTCCCGGTCGGGGCTCGCGTCGTCGCCCGGCGTGGCGTCGCGGCCCGCCGCGGCACCGGTGTCGTCGTCCATGGCGCCCCCTCAGCTCCGGTCGAACTCTGCGTCGATGACGTCGTCGTCCCCACCGCCGTTCGACGCTCCGTCCTGCGGCGCCGGACCGCTCTGCGCCGCCCCGGTGCCTGCTTGGTGGGCGGCCAGGGCCTGGTAGACCTGCTGGAGCTCTGACGTCAGCGTGCGGACACGGTCCAGCGGGGCCTCGTCCTTCACCGCCGCGCGCGCGTCGCCGATCAGCAGTTCGGCCCGCGCCCGCTCGTGCTGCGGCGCGGCGTCGCCGAGTTCCGACAGCCGCCGCTCCACCTGGTAGGCGATCGCGTCCAGCTCGTTGCGCGCGTCCACGGCCTGGCGCAGGTTCTGGTCCTCGGCCCGGTTGCGCTCGGCCTCCGAGACCATCCGCTCGACCTCGGACTTGTCCAGATTCGAGCCCTCGCTGATCGTGATCCCCTGCTCCGCGCCGGTGTTCTTGTCCTTCGCGCTGACGTTGAGGATCCCGTTGGCGTCGATGTCGAAGGTGACCTCGACCTGGGGCTCGCCGCGCGGAGCCGGCCGGATGTTCTCCAGCCTGAAGCGGCCGAGCACCCGGTTGTCGGACGCCCGCTCTCGCTCGCCCTGCAGCACGACCACGTCTACCGCGGGTTGGTTGTCCTCCGCGGTGGAAAAGGTCTCCGAGCGGCGTACCGGGATGGTGGTGTTCCGCTCGACGATCTTCGTCATGACGCCGCCGCGGGTCTCCACACCCAGCGACAGCGGCGTGACGTCCAGCAGAAGGACGTCCTTCACCTCCCCCTTGAGCACCCCGGCCTGGGCGGCCGCGCCGAGCGCGACCACCTCGTCCGGGTTGACGGTCATGTTGGGCTCCTTGCCGCCGGTGAGCCGCCGCACCAGGGCCTGCACGGCCGGGATGCGGGTCGAGCCGCCGACCAGGATGACCTCGTCGATGTCGTTCTCGGACACCTTCGCGTCGGACATCGCCTGCCGGACCGGGCCAAGGCAGCGCTCGACCAGATCCTCGGTGATCTGCTCGAAGGTGGAGCGGCGGACCGTCTCGGTCAGGTGCTTGGGGCCGCCCGCATCGGCCGTGATGAAGGGCAGGCTCACCTGGGTCTGGGTGACCGAGCTCAGCTCGGTCTTGGCCTTCTCGGCCGCCTCGAACAGCCGTTGCAGCGCCTGGGGATCCGAGCGCAGATCGATGCCGTTCTGCTTCTGGAAGTCGTCGGCCAGATAGTCCACCAGCCTGCGGTCGAAGTCGTCGCCGCCGAGGTGGGTGTCCCCGGCCGTGGACCGCACCTCGACGACGCCGTCGCCGACGTCGAGGATGCTCACGTCGAAGGTCCCGCCGCCCAGGTCGAACACGAGCACCGTCTCGTGCCCCTTCTTGTCCAGCCCGTAGGCCAGGGCCGCGGCCGTCGGCTCGTTGATGATCCGCAGCACCTCGAGCCCGGCGATCTTCCCCGCGTCCTTGGTCGCCGTGCGC
>NZ_DASZKT010000154.1:0-25488 GCF_035552695.1 Actinospica sp. | reverse complement strand
ATGTGCCAGGCGGCCCGGTCGTCGTAGTGCACGTAGAAGTGGCGGGTGAGCACGTCGCGCGGCACCGTCGTGTACTGCGCGAGCAGCTCGGAGACCTCGGCGAGGGCTCCGTGGAACATGGAGACCTCCGCGTAGACCTCGAGCCGGTTGCACGTGGCCACGGCGACGGCCTCGGAGACGTACTCGGACCCGACCGTGTCGCCGAGCAGCTTGACCACCAGCTCCTCGGTCAGCGCGGTCTGCTCAAGCAGTCGCACAGGAGCCGTGCGGTGCGAAAGCCCGATCACCAGCAAACTCACGACGCCACCTCGCTAGCGCTCGGTAGACGCGTTCGCGCTGCGCTCAATGATGAGCTCCCAAGCTCGCTCATGCCGGTTGCACCTCATTCACATCGGACGCGGGGCGCTGGCGGATCGGGGGCTCTGCCGGACGGCGCACCGCCGCCTGCTCCGCGTCGGGATCCGGGTTGACCGGATCCTCCCGCAGCGCACGACGAACGGTACGCGCGCCCCGGCGATGCTGCCCGTCCGCGGATTTGCGCTGCTCGTGGAAGGCGAGGATCTGCAGCTCGATGGACAGGTCCACCTTGCGCAGGTCGACCCCGTCGGGCACGGTGACCACGGTCGGGGCGAAGTTCAGGATCGAGGTGACGCCCGCGGCCACGAGGCGGTCGGCCACCGACTGCGCGGCGGTCGGCGGGACGGCGATCACCGCGATGGAGATGCCGAGGTCGGCGATGACCTCGTCGAGCTCGTCGGCGTGCCGGATCACCAGGCCGGCGACCCGGTTCCCGGACAGCCGCGGATCGGCGTCGAACAGGGCCGCGATGCGGAAGCCGCGGGAGACGAAGCCGCCGTAGTTGGCCAGCGCGTGGCCGAGGTTGCCGATGCCGATGATGGCGACCGGCCAGTCCAGGCTCAGGCCGAGCTCGCGGGAGATCTGGTAGATCAGGTACTCGACGTCGTAGCCGACGCCGCGGGTGCCGTAGGAGCCCAGGAAGGACAGGTCCTTGCGCAGCTTGGCCGAGTTCACTCCGGCCACGCCGGCCAGCTCCTCGGAGGAGACGGTCGCGGTGCCGCGGTCCTGCAGGGTGCGTAGCGCACGCAGGTAGACGGGCAACCGCGCGACGGTCGCCTCGGGGATGGCGGCCATACCAGGACTGCTCATGCTGGCCATGCTGCTCCCGGTCGCGCTCGGTGGAACTGTGAGTGATTGCGTGTATGAGGGAGCAACACTGCGAGCCGGATGAGCGGTTGTTGTTACTGCCTCAGCACTCACCTTGCAGCGTAGGACCTTGTGAAGGCGCGCACAAAGTTCCTGACCGAATTGTTAAGAACTTCCAGTTTGCCCGCTTCACCCGATTATCCCGACCCGACCTGCGGAAACGCCAGGGCCGAAGGTCCCGCCCGCCCGTCGTGCGACTGAAGTCACAGGCCGCTCCCAGCCTTCGGGGGCGCCCGGGGGCCGCCTGAGGCTTCGTCAGCCGCCGAGGGCCGTCCGCAGCCGCGTCTCGTCGACCTTCCAGAAGTCGTGCCGACGGCCGTCCACCAGCGTCACCGGGATGAGATCCCAGTAGTCCTCCTTGAGCTCCGGGTGCTCGTTGATGTCATACTCGACCCAGCCGACCCCGAGCTCCGCGGCGACCCGGGAGACGGTCTCGCGGGCCGCGTCGCACAGGTGGCAGCCGGCCTTGCCGATGAGCGTGATGCGGGTGTCCATGACCCGAGTCTCCCACTGCCGCTTTCAAACCGTGCCTTGCCCCTTCGTGACGTGGGCGTCGTCTGCGCGCCCGCCGCCCTTCTTGTCGCGGAAACGTACCGGTCGCGATCTCCCGGTAGGGTCTGAAGGGTGACAGTGCGCCCTGCTCCCAGCGCGGCCGCCCAGGAGTCGCCGCTACCCGCGGTACGTTGCCCGCGGCCGACCGCCGCCGCGTTCTTCGACCTGGACAACACCCTGATCCGCGGTGCCTCGCTGTTCCATGTGGCCCGCGGCTTCGCCAAGGCCCGCTTCGTCAGCACCCAGGACATAGCCAGGTTCGCGTGCCACCAGGTCGTCTTCCGGCTGCGCGGAGAACGCGCCGGCCAGGTGATCAGCACGCGCGAGCGGGCCCTGGCGCTGGCCGCCGGACACACCGTGAGCGAGATGCACGAGCTGTGCCGGCACATATACGACGACTACCTCGCCGAGAAGATCTGGCCGGGCACCCGCGCCCTGGCCGACCTGCACTCGCGCCGCGGGGAGCCGGTGTGGCTGGTGACCGCCTCGCCGATCGAGCTGGCGGAGATCATCGCCGACCGGCTCGGCCTGGCGGGGGCGCTCGGCACCCGGGTCGAGGAGGTGGACGGCAAGTACACCGGACGGCTGGTCGGCGAGCCCTTGCACGGCCCCGCCAAGGGCGCCGCGGTGCGCGAGCTCGCCGAGCGGATGGGCTACGACCTGACGGTCTGCCACGCGTACTCCGACTCCGCCAACGACCTTCCGATGCTGACGCTGGTCGGCCACCCGCACGCGGTCAACCCGGACCACCGGCTGCGCGAGCGGGCCGAGTCGGAGGGCTGGCCGGTCACCGACTACCGCACCGGCACGAAACTGCTGCGCGCCTCGCTGCCCCCGGCGGCGATCACCGGCGCGGCGACCGGGGCGCTGGCCGCCGGAGTGGCGCTGGCCAAACGCGCACGCGCCAAGCCATGACGACGTGTCGTAGCGTTCCGGTCACTAAGGGGTATCCTCGTATCTCGTCCTGACGGTTCGTCACGGCCGTCAACGCGCGCGCGGTCGGAATAGTCGTCAAAGCCGCACACAGCGGGGTCTGGTCCGCCTACTATGGGTGATCGGATCACGCGATGCGCGGGGTCCTAGACCACGAGCGGAACAGACCGCCCGGCGCCCGCAGCCCACGCGGACGGCGGGACGGAGACGAGGCAGTGCGCACCGGAACCGCGCGGCTTGCTGTAGCAGTATTACAAGCCGTGCCGAACGACGGCGCACCCGAGCACCTGGAGCCTTGTGCACCGAGACGTCAGCGCCGACCGCTTAGGCCTCAGCGGCCTGCGAGCGGCCGTGCTCGCGATGACGGCCGGCGCGGTCCCCCAGCCGCCCCGGCCGCTCGGCGCGGGGGCGGCCGTCACCCCCGCGCCGCTGCCCGCGGCCCGCGGCGGCACGGGCCAGCGGCGGCAGCAGCCGCAGTCCCAGCCTGAGCCGCCGCGCCCGGACGCCGAGTCCGCCCGCATGCTCGCGCTCGTCGAGCGCGCCCAGGACGGCGACGGCGAGGCCTTCGGCACGCTCTACGACGCCTACATGGACACGGTCTACCGCTACATCTACTACCGCGTCTCCAACAAGGCGCTGGCCGAGGACCTGACCCAGGAGACCTTCCTGCGCGCGCTGCGCCGGATCTCCACCTTCACCTGGCAGGGCCGGGACTTCGGCGCCTGGCTGGTCACGATCGCCCGCAACCTGGTGGCCGACAACTTCAAGTCCTCCCGGCACCGGCTCGAGGTGACCACCGGCGAGATGCTCGACTCGGACCAGACCGAGCCGAGCCCCGAGGAGTCGGTGCTCGCCTACCTGTCCAACCGGGCCCTGCTGGACGCGGTCAAGCAGCTCAACAGCCAGCAGCAGGAATGCGTCACGCTGCGCTTCCTGCACGGCCTGTCCGTGGCCGAGACCGCGCAGATCATGGGCAAGAACGACGGCGCGATCAAGACCCTGCAGTACCGGGCCATCCGCACCCTCGCCAGGCTCCTTCCGGCGGACCTTCGGTGACCGCTTCCCCGGGCCGGATACCCCGGCCCACCCCGGATTTCGGCGTTCCCGCCACTCCGGACGCCGCGGTACGGCACGCCGTCGCCGCACGCTGTGTACCCGCCTCCGTAACTCCCGGTGCCCCCCGCTCGTTGGTCGGGGTGACGCCACGGTGTCCCGGGCCCTTTACCGGATCAAGTTCCACTCGAACGAGTGAAATAGGGGGCCTTGGGACTGTCTTGGGGCGTCCCGGGCACAACCAAAGCCGCCCGGCGTGTGTCGAACGCGGTGACATACCTTCGCGTTCGGCGACGCTGGCGGGGGCGATCTCGGCCCGGCCTGGGTCGGAACGGGAGCAGTGGAGGAGGTGGCAGGCGCGATGAACGATCGGCAGCAGGCCGAGCGGTTCGCGGCGCTGGTGGAAGCACACGCCGCGAACCGCGCTGACGGCAACGCCGGCCACGTCGGCGACGGGGCGTACGCCGCGGGGCGCGGGAACGGGACTGGCCCGGGCCGGGACGGCGCGGGCGGATTCCACGGCGGGCACGGGGGTGCCCTCGGCGGCGAGGGCGCGCTCGGCACCCTGGTGGCGCTCGCCGAACGGGTCACGACGGTCGGGCAGTCGTTGCCCGGACCGAGCATGGACTTCCGCGAGACGCTGCGCGCCCGGCTGGTCGCCGAGGCGCCCGCGCTGGTGGCCGAGGGCGCCGCGGCGGGCAGCGGCCGGCGCGGCGGATCGCGGGTGCCGGCGCAGCGCTCGGGCCGCGGCCGGTCCGGCGCGCGGCACTCGGCGGACAGCAAGGCCGGCGTGCTCACCGGCATCTCCGCGTCCTGGCGCCGCCGGCTGCTGGCGGCCGGGGTGGGCGTGGCCGTGGCCACCGGCTCGGTCGGCGGCATCGCGATCGCCTCAGCGGGTGCGGTTCCGGGAGATCCGTTGTACAACGCCAAGAAGATCTTCGAGTCGCTGCAGCTTTCCCTCTCCGGCTCGCCGACCGACCAGGGCCGCGACTATCTGCACCTCGCGGACGTGCGGCTCGGCGAGATCGACTCGCTGCTCAGCCGTCCGGACGTGGACCAGAGCGGCTCGCAGACCCAGACGCTGCTCCGCGACACGCTCAGCAACCTGCGCACGATGATCACCAACGGCGGCAACCTGCTGGTCCAGCAGGTGGAGCAGACCGGGGACCAGACCGCGCTGCACGCGCTGTCCGACTTCCTGCTGACGGAGCGACAGCGGGTGGAGGACCTGAGCTGGCGGCTGCCGCCGGACCTGCAGTCGCAGCCCCCGCAGATCGTCGCGCTGATGGACCAGTTCTCCCGCGAACTGCAGGCGGCCGCGCAGAAGGCCGCGGACCACCCGCAGGGCCCGGGCGTGGGCCAGCCGGGCGGTGCCGGCCAGCCCGGCGGCAGCGGCGGGGAGACGAGCACCGGCACTGCCGGCGGCAAGCCCACGGGGACGGCGGCGGCCTCCGACTCCGCGTCCGCGACCGGCAAGGCGAGCGGCACGTCCAGTTCCTCGACCAAGGCCCCGACCGGCAGCTCGTCGAGCGCCAGCGCGAGTGCGAGCTCGACGATAGACGTCAACGTGCCGGTCGGCATACTGCCGTCGATAGGAGTCACCATCCCCGGCGTGCTCGGCCTGCCGGAGATCGACCTCAACCTCGGCGGCGGTGGCGGCAGCTCCTCGGCCAGCGCCACGCCGAGCGAGTAAGAGGGCTAAGGGGCGGAACGGAACCGATAGGGCCGCGGCTACTGCCGCGGCCCTTCGGCGTCCCGGCCGATGATCGTCTAGTAGGCCTGGAACGCGACGGCCCTGCCGTGCGCGTCGAGCGGCCGCGGGACGGGCAGCAGCGTGCCGTCGGAGGCAGGGGGCTGATACGGCCCGGGCCAGACCCAGTAGTTGGCGGTCGGCAGTCCGGCGCCGCCCGGGAACACCTCGGTCTTCAGGGTGATCTTGCCGGTCACCTGGATCGAGACGGCGGC
Source organism: Actinospica sp. (assembly GCF_035552695.1). Taxonomy (NCBI): domain Bacteria; kingdom Bacillati; phylum Actinomycetota; class Actinomycetes; order Catenulisporales; family Actinospicaceae; genus Actinospica; species Actinospica sp. The sequence goes on along the minus strand of NZ_DASZKT010000154.1, from coordinate 19,761 downwards.
GGAGGGCACCGGGCCGAAGAGCAGGGCGACGGTCGGCGGTCCGTTGCCGCCGTTCGCGGCGCTGACGTAGTACGTCGCGCCCTGCTTCTTCGCGTTGAAGCCGCACTGGCTGCCGGACATCCCGCCCGCCGCCGCGGTGTTCCGCGCGGTGGTCGGGCCGGACTGGTTGCCCATGCCCATGCAGAGCCGGCCGTTGTCCTCCCAGGCCCACAGGTCCCAGGAGACGTTGTCGACCGTGCCGCTGTCGACGAGCACGGCGTTGTCCTGGCCGTCCGGAGCGGGCGCGGTGGACGAGCAGCCGGTCAGCGTGGCGGCGCCGAGCAGGAGGGCCGATATCGCGGCCGCGGCCTTGTTCACGAGGTCTCTGTCATTCCTTAGAAGAACACCGAGCGGCGCTGCAGCAGGACCCGGTAGAGCGTGTCCTGGATGCTCTCGCGCACCTGGTCGGTGAGGTTGAACACGAGCATCGGGTCGTCGGCGGCGGACGGGTCGTAGCCCGAGGTGTCGATCGGCTCGCCGAAGACGATGTACCACTTCGACGGCAGCGGGACCAGGCCGAGCGGCCCGAGCCAGGGGAAGGTCGGGGTCACCGGCACGTAGGGCACGCCGAGCAGGCGTGCCAGGGGCTTGATGTCGCCGATCTTGGGATAGATCTCCTCGGCGCCGACGATCGCGGTCGGGATGATCGGCGCGCCGGTGCGCAGCGCGGCCGAGACGAAGCCGCCGCGACCGAAGCGCTGCAGCCGGTAGCGCTCGGAGAAGGGCTTGCCGATCCCCTTGAAGCCCTCCGGCCACACGCCGACGACCTCGCCGCCGGCCAGCAGCCGCTGCGCGTCCGGATTGCAGGCGAGCGTGTGCCCGGCCTTGCGCGCGTAGGAGCCGACATACGGCATCGTGAACACGACGTCCGCGGCCAGCATCCGCAGATGCCGCCCGACCGGGTGGTGGTCCCACAGCGCGACCTGCGTCATCAGCGCGTCCAGCGGGAGCGTGCCCGAGTGGTTGGCGACGATCAGCGCGCCGCCGTCGTTGGGCACCCGCTCCAGGCCGCGCGCCTCGACCCGGAAGTACGTCTCGTACAGCGGACGGATCAGGTTGAGCAGCACGTTCTCGGTCAAGTCCTGGTCGAAGCCGAATTCGTCGACCTCGTATTCGCCGGTGATCCGGCGGCGCAGGAAGGCCAGCCCGCGCGCCGCCCTGCGCTCCCAGTCCGCGGAGTTCGCCTCACCCACGGCCCGCACCGTCCTGCGCGTACCTCTCGAGCAGCGTGATCAGCCGCTGCTCGGTGCCGCGGACCAGGTCCGGCGGGATCAGTGGTTTGATTCCGGTGGTGCTGGCGTGCTCGGCCAGGGCCTGCGCGGTGGTGTACCTCGGGGTGAAGCCGAGGCGTTCGGACATCCGGGTGGTGTCGAGCACCCGGCCGTAGGTGAGCAGCTCCAACTGATCCCCGGTGAAGTCGGCCACGCCGACCTGGCGCAGCGCCCGGCCGAGCCAGGGCGCGGCGAAGCGGGGCAGCGCCACGGTGGCCCGGCCGAGTCGGCGGGCGAGCTGGGACAGGGTCAGCGACCCGGCCCCGGCCACGTTGTAGACCCCGGGGTGCGCCCCCGAGGAGGCGAGCCGCAGCGCCCGCACCACGTCGTCGATGTGCACGAACTGCAGGCGCGGGTCGAAACCCGCCATGGTGGGCAGCACCGGCAGCGCGAGGTAGTCGGCGAAGGGGCTCTCCACCCCGGCGCCGAGGTAGCCGGCGAAGCGCAGCACGGTGACGGACACGTCCGGCCGGCGCCGCGCGAAGCCGCGCACGTACTCCTCCACCTCGACGCAGTCCTTGCCGTAGCCCGCGTGCGGCGGACGGTGCGGCTGGGTCTCCTCGGTGAAATGCGCCGGGTCTCGCGGCGCGCAGCCGTAGACCGCGGCGGACGACTTCACCACGAGCCGGCGCACCGAAGGCGCCCGCTGGCAGGCCGCGAGCAGCTGCATGGTGCCGATGACGTTGCGCTCCTTCATCGCCGTACGCCCACCCGCCTGACCCGGAGCGGCGAGCACGTCGAGGTGCAGCACCGTGTCCGGGCGGGTCTTGGCGATCAGGGTGGCGATGGCCGGAGCGCGCAGGTCGAGCCGGACGTGTTCCACCCCGTCGATCGCGAGATCGGAGTCCGGCTCGGCCAGGTCCACCGCGATCACGCGGCGGCCCTGTCCGTGTGCGGCGAGGTCGCGCAGCACCGCGGCGCCGAGCCGTCGGGCGGCTCCGGTCACCAGCAGGGTACGTGCGGACGCGGACGTCATCGTGCGCGGAGAGCGCCGGCTACTTCTTGTTACGACGCTGGATGCGCGTCTTCTTCAGCAGCTTGCGGTGCTTCTTCTTGGCCATACGCTTGCGACGCTTCTTGATGACAGAGCCCACGTCGGGTCCCTCGCTCACTTCTTCACATGGAGCAGCAGGTGCTGCGGACATAGAACAGGAAACCAGGGTACCTGCCCGCAGCCGCTGCTGGGAAAACGGGGCGAGGGTGTGGGGAGAGCGTGGGGAGAGAGTTCACCGGAGAACGGTCGTCACTGCGTTTCGACGTAGGCCGCCGAGAGGTACTCGCGGACCGCCTTGGCGGGCACCCGGAACGAGCGGCCGACCCGCACCGCCGGCAGTTCGCCGGAGTGGACCATCCGGTAGACCGTCATCTTCGACACCCGCATCACCCCGGCGACCTCGGCCACCGTCAGGAAGGCCATGTCGCTCAGGTCGATGTCGGCCGCGAGGATCGGACGGTTGGTGCGTGCTGCGTCTGACTCGGTCATAGAGGCTCCACGCTCATGTCTGTCGTAGTGGCGGGCGTCTGCGGAGAGAAGCGGGGGGTGGGCACCCGGGATCGGGCGCCTCCCACGCGCCTCGGCGCCGTCCCGTCTGTGTGTGCGCTTCGTTTCTAAGCGTAGTTGGGTCAGGTGTGGAAGGGGAGGCCTTAGCGCAGAAAAAGGGAGTTTTCGCCGAAGCTGGAATACGGCGATTCTGGTACATACCGCGCAAATCGGCGACATGGGGCGCCGATGAGCACCCTGATTTCGGCGCAGCGGCCCGGTGAAGGCGGCGCCTCAGGACCCTGCCACCACGCGCACGGCCTCGATCCGGTCCAGCACATAGTCGCCGAGCGGCCGGTACGCGGCCGGCTCTAGGCCGTCGTCCAGCGGCACCGCGACCCGCAGCACGCCCTCGTATTCGCCCACGAACAAGGCCGGATCGTTGCAGTCGGCGAAGCCGATCGCGTCCACGCCGGCCTGCCCGGCGCCGCCGCACCAGCCGTGGTCCGCGACGACGAGGTCGGGCAGCGGCGTCCCGTCGGCGGCGAGCGCGGCGAAGGTGGCCCGGATCGGCCGCGCGGCGTGGCTGTGCACCGGACCGCCCGCGTCCTCCAGCGCCGCGACGTCCCCCGAGCCGTCGGCGCCGAACGCGGCCGAGTAGCCGATCGTCAGCCGCTTCGTGCCGTAGCGGGTGCTCGCGTCGTAGCCCCAGCCGTCCCCGGCGCGCAGGATCGGGCAGCCGTATCCGCGCAGGGCGTCGGCGAAGCGCTGGTAGAGCCCGGCGAGCTGCAGCGGATGGCCGCTGGCGAAGTACACGGTCTCGCGGCGCAGGGCGGCCGCGGCCAGCCGGTCGGCGTAGCGGTCCAGCGCGCCGACGGTCAGCTCGGGGTCGATGGTGTCCACGCCCGCGCGGTGCCCCGGATCCGGGCTCACCCCGACCCGGTCCGCCATGAGTTCGAGCACGGATTCGGCCGTCCACTCGCGGGACGGGTCGAGCCCGAGCAGGTAGTACGGATCGCGGTCGGCCAGCAGCCGGTAGTGCAGCAGGTTGTTCTCCCGCGGAGTGGCGACCCGGCCCGCGATCCCCGACGAGGTCAGGTGTGCGAGCAGCGCGGCCCGCCCCGGGGAATTCATGGTCACGACTCTAGTGCGGCGGCGGCGCGCACGGCGGGACCTCCGGGGAGACTGACGGGGCTCCGGCCGAGCGGCCTCGCGCGGCGCCCAACTCCCCTTGACACTGTCATATGACAGTGTCAGGCTCGCTGTGTGGATGAAGCCGACTGGACCCTGGACGAGCTGGCGAGGCGTGCCCGGCACGTGCTGGCCGCCGACGACGTGCGCGCGCCGAACGGCCGGGTGCGCGAGTTGGGGACCGATGGTCGCGCGATCCGCTGGTATGCGATGAAGGGCCTGGTGGACCGCCCGACGATCGGCCCCGGCCACGCCGCCCGCTACGGTCCGCGGCACCTGACGCAACTCGTGGCGGTCAAGCGGCTGCAGGCCCAGGGGATGACGCTCGCCGAGATCCAGCGAGTGCTGGCCGGGGCCACGGACGAGACGCTCGGCCGAATCGCGGACCTCGGCGAGCTCGAATTCGCCGCGGAGGAGGAGATGGAAGCTGCGGACAACGAGTCAGCGGTGGCAGCGATAGCGGAGCAGCCAGAGGCCGCGCCGTCGCCCGTCGCCGCTGGCGCTGGCGCTGGCGCTGCCACTGCAGCTGCCGTCTCCGCCGCCCCCCGGCGCTTCTGGGCCGCCCCCATGGCCGTGCACGGGTCCGCCGCCGCCGACGTCCGCTACCTGATCACTCTCACGGAAGGTGTGACGCTGACCCTGCCCGCTCAACCCGGCGCCGCCGACCTCGCGGCCGTTCGCGAGGCCGCCGCACCGCTGCTCGCCCTGCTCGCCGACCGCGGCCTGACCACGCCGCCGCCGGAACCGCGACCGTAACCAAGGAGACTGACTCATGGGCATGATCACGCGCATCGACCCGCTCCCGGAGACGCGGGAGGCGGCGGACTCGGTACCCGAAGAGAGCGCGGGCCTCGGCGCATTGCGCACCGAGCGCGGGAATCTCCCGCTGCATCGGCTCGACGTCCGCGCCGACATCACAGGGCTGAGTTCCGCGATCCGGCTGACGCAGGGCTTCCGCAATACCTTCGACGGGCCGTTGGAGGCCACGTACATATTTCCGCTGCCCGACCGGGCCGCCGTCACCGCGCTGAGCATGACGGTCGCCGGGCGCGTCGTGCGCGCGGACCTGAAGGAGCGGGGCGCGGCTCGGCAGGCGTACGACACCGCGATCGCGGCCGGGCAGCGCGCGAGCATCGCCGAGGAGGAGCGGCCCGACGTGTTCACCCTGCGGGTCGGCAACATCCTGCCGGGCGAGGAGGCCGTCGTGCAGCTGACCCTCGCCGGACCGTTGCCGCTGGTCGACGGGCAGGCCGAGTTCCGCTTCCCGCTCGTCGTCGCGCCCCGCTACATTCCGGGCACGCCGTTGCCGGGACCGAGCGCGGGCAGCGGTTGGGCCGCCGACACGGACGCCGTGCCCGACGCCTCGCGGATCACCCCGCCGACGCTGCTGCCCGGCTTCCCGAACCCGGTTGACCTGTCCATCGAGGCGCGGATCGACCCGGCCGGACTCGAGCTCGCGGGCGTCGCCTCGAGCCTGCACGCGGTCACGGAGGGGGACGACGGCGTGCTGCGGATCCTGCCCGGTGAGCGGCTGAACCGCGACTTCATCCTGCGGCTGGACTACACCGGCGCGGCCGATTCGCTCGTGCTGGTGCCCGATCCGGACGCGGAGGACGCCGAAGCGCCGGCCGCCGAGGGCACGTACCAACTCGTCGTCATGCCTCCCGAACCGGGCGAGGCGGCCCGGGCGCGTCCCAAGGAGCTGATTCTGCTCCTGGACCGGTCCGGCAGCATGGACGGCTGGAAGATGGTGGCCGCGCGACGCGCCGCCGCGCGGATCATCGACACGCTCACCGACGCCGACCGTTTCAGTGTCCTGCTGTTCGACCACTCCGTGGAGCGACCCCCGGCGCTGCCGGCCGGGCTCGTGCGGGCAAGCGACCGCAACCGTTTCCGCGCGATCGAGCACCTGGCCAAGGCGGAAGCGCGCGGCGGCACCGAACTGCTGGCCCCGCTGCGTGCCGCGGCGGCCGAGCTGGCATCGGCGGCGGCAGTGGCGACAGCGGAGCCGGGGGACGGCGCGTCACCCCGGGACCGGGTTCTCGTGCTCGTCACCGACGGCCAGGTCGGCAATGAGGACCACATCCTCGCGCAGATCACCGGGGAACTATCCGGCGTGCGCGTGCACACGGTCGGCATCGACCGCGCGGTCAACGCCGGATTCCTCGGCAGGCTCGCGGCGATCGGCGGCGGACGCTGCGAACTCGTCGAGTCCGAGGACCGGTTGGATGCCGCGATGGATCGCATCCACCGCCGCATCGGCTCGCCTACCGTGACGGACCTGCGGATCGAGGACGCCGACGGCCTGACGACGGTCGCCGACTCGGCCAGCCCGGGCCGGATCAGTGCGCTGTTCCCCGGCGTTCCGCTGGTGCGCTCCGGCCGGTACAAGGGCGCCGGTGGCGGCGACAATGCCGGTGCCGTGACCATCAGCGGCCTGACTGTCGAGGGCGAGCCGTGGAGTCGCACCGTGCACGCGGTCGTGGCTCACGACCGTCCCGAAATCGCGGCGATCTGGGCGCGCGCCCGGCTGCGCGACCTCGAGGACCGATACGCGGTACGCGGCGACGCCGACCTGGAACAGGAGATCGTGCGGACCTCCCTGCGCCACGGCGTGCTGTGCCGGTTCACGGCGTACGTCGCGATCGACTCGGAGGTGGCGGCGACGGACGGCTCCGCCCCGCACGAGGTGACGCAGCTCGTCGAGTTGCCGATGGATTGGATGGACCAAGAGGCCCCGCGAGGCCGGTCTCCACACGTCAGGCGGCCGCACGCCGGCCCCGCCCCCGCCGCGCCGCCGGCTCCGGAGCCCGGTATCGGGGCCGCCTTCAGCGGAACTGTCGGCGGCGCCAGCGCCCCGCCCCCGCAGTCCGCGCCGTCGGTGGTTCGCGCGACATACACGTCGGCATCCGCTGCTTCCGCTGCTCCGACCTCCTCGATGCCCAAGCGCGCTTCCCGGATGGCCGCGCCCGCACAGGACCAGCTGCACGTCCTGGACCACGCGTCGATGGTCCGCGAGCAGGCGGCCACCGAGGCCCGGCTGCTCCGCGACTCGGCCGCCGAGCCCGCGTTCCGCCGCCGCGACCTCCTCGACGACCTCGCCAGTCGCCTCGACGCATTGCTGCTGCACGTGCGGTCGACCGCGGGTGACTCCGAGACCGTCGCCGCCCTGCGCGCACTCATCGCAGTACTCCGCGACGACCAAGCGCCCCTGGACGAGCGTTGGACCAGGACACTGACGCTCCTCGACGACCTCGCCGGCGAGCCCGCCGCCGCACGCCGGCACTTCTGGAAGCGGGGCTAATTCCGTTGCGGCGCCGTCCACGCCCCGAGCATCATTCGGGGCGTGGATCAACGCTTCGTCCCCGGCGTCGAACTCTGCGCGAGCTTCTACCACGACGCCGTCGCGCCCCTGCTGCGGCAATACTTCGGCGCGCTGCCGCACAGCGCCGCCCGCATCGGCCACGGATCCGAAGTGCTCGGATTCGACACCGAACGCTCCGCCGACCACGAGTGGGGCCCGCGCGTGCAACTCTTCCTGCGCAAGGAGGACATGGCGGAGTCGCGCGTCGCGGAGCAGATCTCTGAGATGCTCTCCGAGCGCCTGCCCAAGACCTTCCTGGGCTATCCCACGCACTTCGCCGGCGACGGCCCCGTGCGGCAGATGCGGGTGACCGAGGGTCCCGTGCGGCACCGCATCGACGTCGCCGAGCTCGGCGACTGGTACCTCGGACGCCTCGGCTTCGATCCGCGCGGCGAGATCACCACGTCCGACTGGCTTGCCACACCGACCCAAGCTCTGGTCGAGGAGACCGCCGGAATCGTCATCCACGACGGCCTCGGCGAGCTCGAGACGGCGCGCGCCCGGCTGGCCTGGTACCCGGACGACATATGGCGCTACATCCTCGCCTGCCAATGGCAACGCATCTCGCAGGAGGAGGCCTTCGTCGGCCGAGCGGGCGAAGTCGGCGACGAACTCGGGTCGGCCATCGTCGCCGCACGCATCGTACGGGACCTGATGCGCCTGGCCCTGCTGATCGATCGCATGTATCCGCCCTACAGCAAGTGGCTCGGCCGCGCCTTCAGCCGCCTGCCGCGAGCGACCGAGTTAGGACCCGTACTCACCGCGGCGCTGTCAGCCCGAGGATGGCACGAACGCGAGCGCCACCTCGCCCGCGCCTACGAGCGAATCGCCGTCGCACACAACGAACTCGGCCTCACCGAACCGGTCGACCCGAGCACCCGCAACTACCACGGCCGCCCGTTCCAGGTCCTCCACGCCGAGCGCTTCACCGCCGCACTACGGGCCGCCATCACCGAGCCCGAACTCCAGGCCCTGCCCATGATCGGCGCCATCGACCAATACGCCGACAGCACGGATCTCCTCGGCGACCGCACCCGCGCCCGCGCGACCGCCCGCGCCGCCCTCGCCTGAGCCTGACTCTGCGGCTGGTCGGATTCAGATGCTGTATCAGATTCAAATGAAGTAGTGGCCCTGTTCGATGTCCTCGATGAGGCCGGGGTGGGAGGGCTGCCAGCCCAGCAGCTCCTGCGTGATGGTGCTGGAGGCGGGCATGTCGGTGCTGAGCAGGTGCACGAACATGCCGCCGAACTGCTCGGCGGGCAGGGACCGGGCGGGCACGTTCAGCCGTCGGCCGATGGCCTCGGCGATCTCGCGGGTGGGCACGCCTTCGTCGCCGACGGCGTTGAGCACCGCGCCGGCGGGGGCCCGCTCGACGGCCAGCCGGTAGAGACGCGCGACGTCCTTCACGTGCGCGGCGGGCCAGCGACTGGCCCCGTCGCCGATGTATCCGGCGACGCCCTTGGCCCGGGCCATGGCGATGAGCTGGGGGATGAAGCCGTGCCGCTCTCCCTGGCCGTGCACCGAGCGGGGCAGCATGATCAGGCACGCACGCACGCCCCTGTCCGCGGTCGCGAGTGCGGCCCGCAGGTTGGTGATGCGGGCCGCTATGGGCCCTGCGGCGACGAGTTCGTCGCGTTCGGTCGAGGGCCGGCCGGGGGTGACGAGCGTTGCGCCGGAGATGACCAGGGGCTTGCCAGTGCCGGCGAGGCCGGCGGCAAACGTCTCGATGGCCGTGGCATCGGTCCGTGTCGCGGCCTCGGTCACGCTCGGCACGACGAAGGCCAGGTGGATGACGCCGTCGCTCCCGAGAGCACCGGCGTGCAGCGCGTCGGTGTCGTTCAGGTCGCCGTGCAGCACCTCGGCGCCCAGGTCGGCGATCGCCTTGGCGGAGGCGTCCGAGCGGGCCAGCCCGAGTACCTGGTGGCCGGCGCCGATGAGTTCGGGGACGACGGCCGAGCCGATCCAGCCGGACGCGCCGGTGACGAAGATGCGCATGGGAGGTCTCCTTGGTCGAGCTGTCAGTGGAGATGCAGGGCCGGAAAGGTGATGCGATCCGGTCGCATCAACGCTAACACAGTTGATGCGACTGCGTCGCATCAACGTCCCCGTGATGCGACCCGGTCGCCTCGACGCCTATGCTGTGTTGGTGAGCAGATGGACACCGGACGCGCGTGAGCGGCTGGAGACCGCCGCATTGGACCTGTTCGTGGCGAACGGGTACGAGGCGACGACCGTCGCGCAGATCGCGGATCGCGCCGGTTTGAACCGCGCGACGTTCTTCCGGCACTTCGCCGACAAGCGGGAGGTCCTGTTCGGCGGGGAAGACGTGCTGGCCGGGCTGTTCGGCGACGGCATCCGGGCCGCCTCGCCGGATGCGACGCTCGCCGAATGCCTGCGGGCGGCTCTCGCGGCAGCCGAGACCGCGATGACCCCGCGGCAGCGGGCCAGGGCCGCTCAGCGCGTGCTGGTGGTCGCGGCGAACACCGAAGTGCAGGAGCGGGGACTTCTCAAGCACGCCAAAATCGCCGGGTCGATCAGGGCCGCCCTGCGCGCGCGGGGCGCGGACGAGCTGACCGCCCGGCTGGGTGCGGAGCTGACCATGCTCGCTTTCAGCGTCGCGTTCGAGCGCTGGATGAAGGCGGACGATGACGAACCGTTCTCGCCGTTCGCCGAGGAGGCACTGAGCGACGTGCGGGCACGCGCCGCCGAACTCGTCCTCCCGTCCCGCCAGTCGGCCTGACGCGGACTCCGAGGAAGCGGGAAGGACTCAGGCCTCTACGGCGGCGGTCCGGTTCTCGTCGAAGCCGTAGGCGAACACGAACATCAGCGATGCCAGGCCGCCCGGGATGATCCAGCCCGGGCGGTAGGGCAGGCCGCCCTGCCAGAGGCTGGTGAGCAGCGGGGCGCCGAGGAGGAAGCCGACGTAGTTGAAGACGTTCAGGCGGGCCACGGCGAGGCCGGTCTCGTGCGGGTCGAGGCGGCCGGCCGCGGCGAAGGTGAGCGGGGCCATGACGGAGATTCCGAGGCCCACGATGGCGAATCCCGCCAGCGCGGCCCACGCGTCGGGGGCGGTGCCGACGACGATGAAGCCGAGCACGGCGCAGACCGCCGCGACCCGGGCGATCAGCACGCCGCCGAAGCGGTCGGTGAGCTTGTCGCCGGAGAACCGGCCGATCATCAGCGGCACGGAGTAGACGGCGTAGACGGCCGTGTACTGCCAGCCGTGGGCCAGCAGCTCCTTCTCCATGTAGACGCCGCCCGCGCTGGAGACCGTCGAGTCGCCGAGGTACGCCATCGCGATCACGGCGCAGATCGCGCCCATCGGCTTCCACGGGATCTTGATGGTCTTCGACTCGGCGGACAGCGTCTCGTCGCCGATGCCGCGCAGCAGCCGCGGACCGAAGGCGAGCAGGATCGGAACGATCACGATGAACGAGACCAGATACAGGCTGCTGTAGGCCTTGCCGTCGAACCTCGCGGTGAGCGACGCGGCCGCGGAACCGGCGAACGCGCCGAGGGCCCAGGCGCCGTGGAAGGCCAGGATGATCGACCGGCCGTAGCGCTTCTGCAGCGCGACGGCCTGCATGTTCGTCGTCGCGTCCACGCCGCCGAGCGCGAGGCCGAACAGCGCGAGGACCGGCAGCATCACCACGAAGCTCGGCGTGTAGCCGGCCAGCAGGATCGCCACCAGCACGAGCACCTGGGAGTAGCGGAGCACGACGCTGGTGCTGTACCTGCCGACCAGGACCCCGGCGAGCACCGAGCCGAAGCCCGCGATCACCGGGACGACGGCGAGCAGGATCGACAGCGTGCCGTCGTCGATCTTCAGCTTGCTCTGGATATTGGCGACCTCACTGGTCAGCGCGCCGAAGGCGAAGCCCTGCGCACCGAAGGCCACGAACGTGGCGCCGCGCGCGCGGCGCAGCACCGAGTCGACGACAGGGCGCGCCTCCGGCTTCGACGCGGGCGTGTCGGTCGTGGCCATCTACTCCTCCAAGCTCGCTGGTCGCGTCAGCGTATGCGGGAAGACCGGGGCGCGAAAGACCCCGGCACCAAAATGTGATCCTCAGTTCATGTTGACCATCGAGAGCCACACTTCGGCAGCCGGGACGACCGGGAAGGGCGCCGGCGAGGGCGCCGACAAGGACACCGGCCAGGCGGCTGAAGACGACGACGAGAGGCCGACGAGACGACGGACTCAGTCGCCCGCGGCGAGCTCGCGGGAGCGGTCGCGCGCGGCCTCGAGCGCCTCGAGCAGGGCCGCGCGCACGCCGTGCCGCTCGAGTTCGCGGATCGCGGCGATCGTCGTTCCGGCCGGGGAGGTCACCGCCTCGCGCAGCTTCACCGGGTGCTCGCCCGAATCGCGGAGCATCACGCCGGCGCCGACGGCGGCCTGCACGATCAGATCGTGCGCGGTCGTCCGCGGCAGGCCGAGCAGGATTCCGGCGTCCACCATCGCCTCGACCAGGAAGTAGAAGTACGCCGGGCCCGAGCCGGACAGCGCGGTCACGGCGTCCTGCTGCGACTCCGGCACGCGAATCGTCTTGCCGACCGGACGGAAGATCTCCTCGGTGCGCCGCAGGTGGTCCTCGGTGGCGTGCGCGCCGGGCGAGATCGCCGACATCGCCTCGTCCACCAGCACCGGCGTGTTCGTCATCACGCGCACCACGGGCAGTCCCTCGATGCCGATCTTGGACGCCACGAACCACGTCGTGATCCCCGCGGCGCCGGAGACGACCAGCCGGTCCGCCGGGACGTGCGGCGCGAGTTCGGCCAGCAGCGCGCCCATGTCCTGCGGCTTGACGGTGAGGATGAGGGTGTCGGAGTTCTTCGCCGCGTCGGCGTTGCTCACCGCGGCGACCCCGTAACGCTCCGTCAGCTCCGCGGCCCGGTCCGCGCGGCGCGCCGTGACCACGACCTCGTCCACCGGCTTGCCCGCGCGCAGCATCCCGGAGACGAGGGCCTCGCCCATCTTTCCGGTGCCCAGCACCGCGATCCGCTGACCCATTGCCACTTGCCTTCCTCGACGTTGCTCCTGGACCTTGCCGACCCTGGACCGTGATCTGCTTCAGACCGTGATCTGCTTCGCTTCGCCCGCGCTGTCGGCGTCGCCGAGCACGAGGTGGCGCCGCGCGTACGTCAGCGCCTCCTCGAGGTCCGCGTCCCGCGCGTCCTGGTTCGTCGCACGCCGCGTGTTGACCTCGAGCACCACGTTGCCCTCGAAGCCGTTGCGCCCCAACAGCCCGAGGATCTCGGCGCACGGCTGCCTGCCGCGGCCCGGCACCAGGTGCTCGTCCGCGTTCGAACCCGAACCGTCGGCCAGGTGCAGGTGCGCGAGCCGCTGGCCCATCCGCCCGAGCATCGCCATCGTGTCCATCCGCGAGGTGGCCGAGTGCGACAGGTCCAGCGTGAAGTGCGGGTAGTCCTCCTCGGTCGGGTCCCAGCCCGGCGAGTACGCCTCGACCCGCCGCTCCCCGATCACCGGCGCGGTGGCCCGCCACGGGTACATGTTCTCCACGGCGAAGCGGATGTCGGTCTCCTGCTGCATCCGGCCGAGACCGGCCACGAACTCGGCCGCGTACTTGCCCTGCCAGACGAACGGCGGGTGCACCACGACGGTGGAGGCGCCGAGCTCCTCGGCCACCATGCGGGCCTTGACGAGCTTGCCCCACGGGTCGGTGCCCCAGACCCGCTGCAGGTTCAGCCAGAACAGGCACGGCGCGTGCACGGCCAGGATCGGCACGCCGAGTCCGTCGCGCAGCCGCCGGAGCGAGTCGATCGACTGGCTCACCGGGTCGTTCGTCACCATGACCTCGACGCCGTCGTAGCCGAGCCGCTGCGCCGTGGCGAAGCCGGTGGCCGTGTTCTCCGGATACACCGAGATCGTGGAGAGAGCGACCTTGGGCAGAGACATCCGTTCCACCGCGCCGCTACCGCTGACCGCCCATGTCACGTGTCCGAGAGTAGCTCAGCCGTGCCAACGCGTCAGAGCCACTCCTCGGGCAGCCCGTCCAACCTTCGGAGAATAATGCCCTCACGCAGGGCCCACGGGCAGACGTCGGCGACCTCGGCCTCGAACAGGTCTATCACCGCTTCGGCCACGATCGCGCCGGCCAGCATCTGCTTGGCCCGGCCGATCGAGATCCCGGGCAGCTGCGCGCGCTCGTGGCTGGACATCTTGGCGAGCTTGCCGATCCATTCGGACAGGTCGGCGCGGAACAGCCGGCGGGACACGTAGAGACCCTCCGCGCTCGGCGCGGCGCCCGCCATCCTGGCCAGCTGCTTGAAGGTCTTGGAGGACGCGACGACCCGGTCGGGGCGCCCGAAGCGCACCAGGTCGCCGACCACCTTGCCGATCTCCGCGCGCACGTGCCGGCGCAGCGCGCGCACCGAGGCCTCGTCCGGCGGGTCCTCGGTGAACCACTCCCTGGTCAGCCGGGCGGCGCCGAACGGCAGCGAGCGGGCGACCTCGGGCATCTCGTCGAAGCCGGAGGCCATCTCGAGCGAGCCGCCGCCGATGTCGAGCACCAGCAGCCGGCCGGCCGACCAGCCGAACCAGCGGCGTACCGCGAGGAAGGTCAGCTGCGCCTCGGCCTGCCCGGGCAGCACCCGCAGCTCCACGCCGGTCCGCTCGCGGATCCCGGCGAGCACCTCCGCGCCGTTGGAGGCCTCGCGGACGGCCGAGGTGGCGAACGCGATCAGCTCCTGCACGCCCTTGTCCTCGGCGATGCGCAGCGACTCCACGACGAAGGCCTCGAGCCGCTCGCGGCCCTCGTCGACGATGCGATTGTGCTCGTCGATCAGGTCGACGAGGTGCAGTTCCTCCTTGTGGGAGGAGGCCGACAACGGCCGCGCACCCTGATGTGCGTCCACCACGAGCAGGTGCACGGTATTTGAGCCGACGTCCAGGACTCCCAATCGCATGGTCACGAAACTAGTGCACCGCGCCGGGACCCGCCGGGCAACCCCGGAAATCCAGGCACGCCGTAGCGGGCCGGTTTCGGATGGTTTTCCCCCGAGAGCCCCCTATGCTCTTGAGTTGTGCCTGAAGTAGCCCTTGATTTCCCGCGCGCCTGGGTCGAGTTTCCCGATCCGGAGAACGCCGAACAGCTCTTCCGCTGCGACCTGACCTGGCTGTGCTCCCGCTGGCAGTGCATCTGGGGCTCCGGCTGCCAGGGCATCAGACCGGGCCGCGCCACCGACGGCTGCTGCACGCTCGGCGCGCACTTCTCCGACGCGGACGACGAGAAGCGGGTGAAGGCCGCGGCGAAGCGGCTGACGCCGGAGGGCTGGCAGTTCCACGCGGAGGGCGTGCGCCGCGGGAAGCTGAACGTCATCGAGGTGGACGAGGACGGCGACCGGCAGACGCGCGTGCACGACGGCGCCTGCATCTTCCTGAACCGCCCCGGATTCGCGGGCGGCGCCGGCTGCGCGCTGCACGGCCTGGCGCTCAAGGAGGGCCGTCACCCGCTGGAGACGAAGCCGGACGTGTGCTGGCAGCTGCCGATCCGCCGCACCTACGACTGGGTGGAGCGGCCGGACGACACCAAGGTGCTGGTGGTCAGCATCGGCGAGTACGACCGGCGCGGCTGGGGTCCGGGCGGCCACGAGCTGAACTGGTGGTGCACCGGGAACACCGAGGCGCACACGGCCTTCGAGCCGGTCTACGTCTCGTACCGGCCGGAGCTCGTCGAGCTGATGGGCCAGTCCGCCTATGACCTGCTGGCCGAGCAGTGCGAGGCGCACCTGGCGTCTCGTCGCCCGTTCGCGCCACACCCGGCCGACCCGGAGAGCTGAACAACGTGTGTCCTCATAGTGCATTGGTATCGTCTCGGCAGTGACAACCGTGTCAAGCCCGCCCGCCGCGCCCGCGTCGCGTGATCGAGTACGGGATCGCGCAACATCCTTCGGCCGGGATCAGCTTCCGTCGGTGATCGTCGGCGGGCTGGTGCTGATCTTCTTCGTCGCGGTGGCCGTGCGGCTGCCGTGGGCGGACGATCTGATGCTGCATATGGCGGTGCTCAAGCGCCTGATGCAGGACCCGCTGCACCCCGGGAACCCGGTGATCGACATCGGCGGCAGCAGCATCTATTACAGCCCTTTCATGGTCGTGCTCGCGTTGCTGGGCAAGGCTTTCGGCCTGAGCGCGTACACGATGCTCAAGCTGGCCGCGGTGGTGAACGTCGCGCTGCTCGTGACCGGCGTGTACCGCTTCGTGCGCTCGCTCAGCCAGGCGCGCTGGGCTCCGCCGCTCGCGATGATCGGGTTGCTGTTCTGGTGGGGCACGAACGTCGTCGCGTTCAGCGGATTTTTGTCGCTGATCTCACTCGGCGACACGGAGGCGTATCCCAGCACGCTCGCGACCGCGCTGACGCTGCACGTGTGGGCATGGCTGAACGACGGCGGACGTACGCTGCGCAGTCCACGGCGCGCGATCGGCATCGGCGTGCTGTTCGGGCTGATTCTGCTGATCCATCAGTTCACCGGGCTGAGCGCGCTCGTCGGCTCGGCGGCGATTCTCGTGACGCAGCATCGGATCGTGCGCACCAAGATTGCGGCGACGTCGTTGGCTCTCGGATTGGTCGCATGCGCCGCCGTCGTCGCGATCTGGCCGTACTACCACCTGTGGAGCGTCAACCAAGGCGAACTCGACGCCCTCGACCCGATCCACCACGCGCTCTACGCGAACGTGCAGACCTGGTACGGCATCGGAATCGTGCTCGGGCTCGTCGCGTTGGGGCTGCGCTGGTGGCGGAACAGGACGGACGTGTTGGTGCTGATGTTCATCGGCGTCGGCGGGGTGGTGGCGTACGGCAAGGTCACCGGACACTGGTCGTATGGCCGTAGCTGGCCGATGCTGATGCTGGTCGCGCAGATCGCGGTGGCGATCGCGTTGGCCGAGGCGGCACGCGTACGCACGCGCTGGGCCTGGGGCGTGCCGGTCGCAATGGCGACGGCCATCGGCGCCGGGACTCAGTTCAGCGGCGGGTTCGAGAACCTTCCGCACCTCGACAAGCTGAGCAAGTACTTCACGCCGACCGCGGTGGTGGCCGCATCGGCGCAGGACGCGATGTACGAAGCGGCCGCGCACGGCAGCTACAGCGTCACAGCACCCTGGTACCTGCCGGAGATTCCGCGCACGGTGCAGAGCGAGCGCAACGCGGCGGTGAAGGCGATCTTCTCTTCGCGGACGTCCGCGGCGGAACGCATGTCATTGCTGGAGAAGTACGACGTGACGTGGGTTCTACTGGAACCGCAACAGCCGTTGCCGACCGGACTCTCGGCACACCTGACGGCCCAAGAGTCCGGATACCTGCTTTACAAGGTTGTTCATACGCGCTGAACCACACTGAAGGCCGGGCCCGACCTCCGCGATAGGTCACATTCGTGGGCCCGGCCCTCGGCGTCGAGTCCTCAGTGCCTGTGCGACGGCTTGGACGACGAGGTGGTGGGGGAATCAGTCGCCGTCGTCGCGCTCGTCGTCGGGGCCTGGGAACCGCTCGTGGTGCCGCTGGCAGTGGCCGTCGGCTGGCTGCTCGCGGTCGTGGTCGGCGGAGGTGTTGTGGGCGGGGTCGTCGACGGAGGTGTTGTCGGTGGCGCTGTCGCGGTCGAGCTCGCGCTCGTCGTCGGGCTGGCGGTCGTAGTGCCACCGCCGCCTCCGCCGCTGCTTCCACCGCCGCCGGACGTCGGGGTACCGCCGCCGGTGCTCGCCGGGATGCCGCCGTGCAGCGTGACGACGATTCCGCCGGGGCTGAACACGATCCGCGCGGCCCACTCGCCGCTCGGCGCCCCGCTCGTCGCGGTGGCCGTGACGGTCACGGCCTGCCCGGCGGCCAGCGTGCCCGAGCTCCGGCTGAGCGTCAGCCAGGACACGGAGGGCGCCGCGGACCAGTTCAGCGGTCCGGTCCCGGTGTTGCGCAACAGGATCTGCACGCTGTTCGGATCGCCGTCACGCTGGTTGACGCTCACGTAGAACGCACCGGAGGACGCCGACGTGGGCGACGGACTGGCCACCGAAGCAGAGCCCGCGTTCCCATTGCCGGTCGGCACCAGACCCACGCCGAGGCCCGAGGCGCCGGGCAGTCCGCTGGACGCGGTGGCGGTTACCGAGACCGTCATCCGGCCCGGGCCGTTCGACGATGCCGCCGCGCTGCCGGTCGAACTGGTGCCGACGTTCTCCGTCCCCTGCGAACCGTCCAGCGCCGTCGTGTTCGAGTTCGGATTCGAGCCGACGCCGAGCATCGCCGCCGCGGCGGCCGCGACCGCGCCGATCGCCCCGAGCGCCATCGCCGAGACGACCGCCTGCCGCATCGGCCGCGCCTTGTGCCGCGGCCTCGGAACTGCGGCGGCGGACGACGACATTGACGAAGTTGTTCCGGCTCCTCCGGCCCCGGCTCCGACGACCGCGGCACCAGGCCTGGTGGCAGGACCGGTCGGCCTCGCGTTTCCGGGACCGGTGGTCGTCGACCGCGCGGCCATGGACGAGTTCGTATAGCGCGGCAGCCGCGGACCTCCGGGCGTGGGCCGCGCTTGCTGCGGCGACGGCTGATGAACCGGGGGCCTGGGCGGACGCGTCGCGAACCGGCCCGAGGCCGTCTGGACAAAGCCCGGGCGCGGATCGGGACGCCACAGTCCGGGCGGCCCCGACACCTCGGTGCCCGGCGCGGGCGGCAGGACCTTGTCGGCCCAGCTTCCCCTGGCCCGGAAGAGATCGTCCGACTCGGACGAGCCGCTGCCCGGCGCCTTGTTCACAGGCTGTGGACGAACGCCCGTGGTCCCGGCGGCGGTCGGCGGCGTGGTGGCGGCGGCCCGCTGTGGACGGTTCGTGCCGCGTCCAGGACCCGGCTGCCGGCGCCGGGGTGCGCGACCGGCACCCGCCGGCGCGTTCGACGAGCCCTGCTGTACAGGCAACTCGGTGCGGGCCGGGAAGCCCTCCGGACCGAACGTACCGCAGCGCGTGCCGAGGGCGATCAGGTCGACGCCCGCGTCCGAGGCCGCGTCGGCGTCCGCGAGTTCGGCCAGCAGCATGTCGCGCAACGCCCGCGGCGCGGCCACGAACGGCAGGATCGTCGGCGCGGACGGCGTGCCGATGACGGTGTGCAGATAGTGCTGGCAGCGCGAGCAGCGGTCCACGTGCTCCGTGAGCGGCGCGCGCAGCGTGGAATTCAGCTTGCCGCTCCACCCGAAGGTCAGCTCGGCGAGCTGCGCGCAGTTCTCCCGGCCGGAACCGGCGACGGCCGCCGCGGCGAGGGAGCGTTCGAGCTCGCGCCACGCGTCCGCCAGAAGACCGAATCCGTGCGACGGGGCGAGCCCGGCGGCGCCGGCGGCTCCCTCGCGCAGGCCGAGAACGAGCGCGAGCCCGCGGCTGTCCAACCCGTGACGGATGGTCAGTTCGAGCACCTCGCGGTGCGCGGGCGCCAGCGCCTCGACCTCGGGCCACGCGAGCGACTGGAACTCGGCGCGCCGCAGGTTGCCCTCGAGCTGCAGCAGCGACGCCGAGACGCCCGACTCGCCGAGCGAGTCCGGCTTCGGCCGCAGCCGCTGCGACGCCGGCTTCGGCGAGCCGGCCGAGTCCTTCGCCCGCAGTCGGCACTCGTGCCGAAGCAGCGCGTAGAGCCAGGGCTGGATCTGCTCCGGCTGCTGAAGATTCGTGTGGTTCCGGTCGGCGGCCGCGAACGCGCAGTACACGGCATCCGCCGCCGCGTCGTGGTCGCGCAGGTACCAGAGTGAATAGGTATGTAGTCCGTCGGCATAGGCGTCATAGGCGGCCGCGCGTCCCCAGCCGTCGCCCGCAGTACCTCCGAGCACGGTTCCGGCGACGGCGTGCCCCCCGCCCGAAGATTCAACATTCACCCGAATGACGCTAGGCGGGTGATTCTGCATACGTCGCCGTATATATGCCCAATCACCCTGACGAGTGAGGACTGTCCGGTTCGAGCGTCACTCGTTCGGGTGAACGTCGCTCAAGCGGCGTCATGCGTCGAACAGACTGATCAATTACAGGATAGTCAGCTTCCGGTCGACGTCGCTGTAGCGGTGTCCGTCGGTGTCGGTGTCGGCGTCGGCGTCGGAGTCGTGGGCGTCGTCGCCGTGGGCGTCGGCTTGGTATGCGTGGGGGTCGGCTTCGAAGTCGTATGCGTCGCCACAGCCGAGCTAGACGTCGTGGTCACCACAGCAGAGGAAGTGTTGTTCTGCGGGTAGGTCTGCTGGTTGTTCGCGGAGGTTGTGGTCGTCGTCGCCGACGCGCTCGCGCTCTTCGACGCGCTGGCGCTCGCGCTGGCCGTGCCCGTGAGCTCGTTGAAGCTGGCCGACGTGGCGGTCGGGCTGCCGCTCGTCACCGATGCCGTCGTCGTCACGTCCGCGGAGGCCGAGGGGTGATCGTTCGTTATGAACATCACCAGCGCCACGCCGCAGGC
>NZ_DASZKT010000153.1:0-4641 GCF_035552695.1 Actinospica sp. | reverse complement strand
CATGCCGTTGATCCACGCGGTGTACGGAGCGAGGCCGCGTTCGAGCGGCTCGACCTTGCGCATCGCGCAGCACTTCTCGGGCTCGCGGTCGTGCAGTTGGGCGCCGAACGCGGCGTCCTGCTCGGCGACGGTCTGCTTCGGCGTGATTGTGACCAGGTTCACGTCGTAGACCGCGGCCACCGCGTCCCGGGTGCCGATGGTCTCCACGAAGTGGTAGCCGGTGTCCAGGAACAGCACGTCGATCCCCGGCACCACGGTCTGCGTCAGATGCACCAGATGCGTGTCGGCCATCGAGGACGCCAGCACCAGGCCGGAGCCGAAGGTCTGACCGGCCCAGGCGAGCACCTCGGCCGACGGACGGTCCGCGAACCTGGCCTCCGCCTCGTCGGCCAGCGCGCGCAGCGCGTCCTCGGTCGTCTCGGATCGCGATATGAGTGAAGTCATCAGTTGGACACCACCAGGCTGCTGAGGCCGACGAAGGAGAGGCGGAAGACGCGGGCGCAGGCCCGGCACAGCCATACTCCGTGGCTGGCCTCCGGCTTGTCCTCGGACAGCACCTCGGGGCGCAGGTCCTCGTCGCCGCAGTACGGGCAGTACTGGGGCGCGGCTCTTTCGCTCACGATGAGTCCTCTTCCGGTTGTCGGCGGATCGGGCCTGGCGTGAGCCGGAAGGAGCGAAGAGTCCCGTCCTGCTTAGCCCGGCCACGCGTTGCGCCTCGCGCGCCGGGAGGCGGCGCTACACCGAGGCGGTGTCGAGGGCGGCGGGTGGGTCAGCGGGTCGGCAGACAGACTGCGCTGGAAACGCGCTTGAGGTCGACGTGCAGCCGACCTACGAGGGCGATTCCAGAACGGGACATGTTTCGAGATTGCCATCTTGAGGCGTCCGCGTCCACCTCGTCCCGCAATGCGGACGAGCGTGTGAGACGCGTAACATATGCGTGATGTTGTGAGATCGGGCTCGCTACTCGGCGAAACGGCTGACCATCAGGGCCTGCCAGCGTGACTCCGGCCAGCCCTCGTGCTTGGTGCGGATCCGCTGCACCCGGTCCAGCCAGCCGATGACCTCGTCCGGATCGTAGCCGCGGGCGGTGAGCGCGCAGGCGATGACCGTGCCGGTGCGGCCGATGCCGGCCCGGCAGTGCACGACCACGTTGTGCCCCTCGTCGAGCAGCGAGCTGACCTTCTCGACGGCCGCGCGCAGCTCGAGCTCCTCGTGCACCGGGTCCGGCGGCAGGTTCCCGCCCACCAGGTCGTGCAGCGTGAACACGTGCCGCTCGAGCGGCACCGGGCTGTAGTTGCCGAAGCCGATGAGCGAGACGACGGTGTCGAAGCCCAGCTCGGAGAGCCGGGTGAAGTCGAAGTTGTCCGCGGGCAGGGCCATGCCGGCCAGCCGTGCCTTCTCTCCGCGCTGCGCCCACCAGAGCCAGGGCGGCCCCGAGACGACTGCCTCGTCGGGTTGCGGGAGTTCGATCATCGCCATGATTGCGAGCCTAACCGGGCGGGGGTGGTTTGTTCAGAGTCTTTCGATGATCGTCACGTTCGCCTGCCCGCCGCCCTCGCACATCGTCTGCAGTCCGAAGCGCCCCCCGGTGCGCTCCAGCTCGTGCAGCAACGTGGTCATCAGCCGGGCGCCGGTCGCGCCGATCGGGTGGCCGAGCGCGATCGCCCCGCCGTTGACGTTCACCTTCGCCGGGTCGCAGCCGGTCTCCCGCAACCAGGCAAGGACGACGCTGGCGAAGGCCTCGTTGATCTCGACCAGATCGATGTCCGCGATGTCGAGCCCGGTTCTGCGCAACGCGTGCGCGGTGGCCGGGATCGGCGCCGTGAGCATCAGGATCGGGTCGTCGCCGCGCACCGAGAGGTGGTGGATGCGCGCGCGGGGTGACAGGCCGTGCACCCGGACCGCCTCGGGGGAGGCGATCAGCAGTGCGGCCGACGCGTCGTTCGTGGGCGAGGAGACGGCCGCGGTCAGCCGCCCGCCCTCGACCAGGGTCTTGAGCGCGGCCATCTGCTCCAGGCTGGTGCCGCGCCGCGGCCCCTCGTCGACCGCGAAGCCCTGATACGCGGCGATCTCGCGCTCGAAGTACCCGCCGTCGATCGCGGCCAGTGCCCGGGTGTGCGAGCGCAGCGCCCACTCCTCCATCTCGGCCCGGGAGATCTTCCACTGCTCGGCGATCCGCTCGGCCCCGGCGAACTGGCTCACCGGCTGCTTGCCGTAGCGCTCGACCCAGCCGGTCGAACCGTGGAAAGGCCCCTCGGTCATGCCCAGCTTCTCGACCGCGGCCACACCCGAGTACCACAGCGGAATCTGCGACATCGACTGCACGCCGCCCGCGACCACCAGGTCGGAGGTCCCGGACAGCACCGCCTGGGCGGCGAAGTGCACGGCCTGCTGCGAGGATCCGCACTGCCGGTCGATCGTCACCCCGGGGACGTGCTCCGGCAGCCCGGCGGCCAGCCAGGCCGTGCGCGCGATGTCCGTGCTCTGCGGTCCGACGGTGTCGATGCACCCGAATACGACGTCGTCGACCGCGCCCGGATCCACCCCGGTGCGCTCCATCAGGGAACGGAGAACATGCGCGCCCAGGTCCGCCGGATGCACGGCGCTGAGCGAGCCGCCGCGCCTGCCGACCGCGGTCCGCACCGCACCGACGATGTACGCCTCTGTCATGGAGCCAGAGTACTGCGCCGGAGCTGAATTGTTACCGTGTGGTAGGCGACAGGCGTGTAACTCCTCATTCCGGCCCTGACCTGCCTACACGCTGCGTCCACGCGGCTACTCTCGATCCCTGTTTCAGGCCGGACGCCGGCCGCGGATCTGCTTCCCGCCCCGCGCACCGCGTCCGCCCCGATCGCCTAGGCCAGCTCGGTTTCCGAAGCCCGCACGGTCCACTGCGCGAAGGACTCGCCCTCGTGCCGCGACTTCTGGTAGTTCCGCAGCACCCGCTCGATGTAGTCGGGCAGCGCGGCCGCCGTGACCTTCAGCCCGCGCACCTTGCGGCCGAACGAGCCCTCGTCGTCCAGGTCCGAGCCGAAGTGCCCGCCGAGATGCACCTGGAAGCCCTCGACCTGCCGGCCGCCTTCGTCGCGGACGAGCTGGCCCTTGAGCCCGATGTCGGCGGTCTGGATCCGCGCGCAGGAGTTCGGGCAGCCGTTGACGTTGACGGTGACCGGGGTGTCGAAGTCCGGCAGCCGCTTCTCCAGCTCGTCGATCACGTCCGAGGCCAGCGCCTTGGTCTCCACGATCGCCAGCTTGCAGAACTCGATGCCGGTGCACGCCATCGTGTGCCGCCGGAACACGCTCGGCCGCACCTGCAGGTCGAGCGCCGCGAGGGCCTCGACGAGCGGCTCGACTTGGTCCGCGGCGACGTCCAGGATCAGCATCTTCTGATCCGTCGTGGTGCGCACCCGGCCCGAGCCCGCGGCCTCGGCGAGGTCCGCGATCCTCGCCAGGGTCGGGCCGTCGACCCGGCCGACCCGCGGCGCGAAGCCGACGTAGAAGTCGCCGTCCTGCTGCTCGTGCACCCCGACGTGGTCGCGCTCGGCCGGCGGCACGAACGCGGGCGCCGGGCCGTCCAGCAGTTGGCGCTTCAGGTACTCGGTCTCCAGCACCTCGCGGAAGCGCTGCGGACCCCAGTCGGCCATCAGGAACTTCAGCCGGGCGCGGGTGCGCAGCCGGCGGTAGCCGTAGTCGCGGAAGATGCCGACCACTCCGGCCCACACCTCGGCCACCTCGTCCATCGGCACGAAGGCGCCGAGCCGCTTGGCGAACTGCGGGTTGGTGGACAGGCCGCCGCCGACCCACAGGTCGAAGCCGGGCCCGTGCTCCGGGTGGACGACGCCGACGAAGGAGATGTCGTTCGCCTCGTGCACCACGTCCTGCAGGCCGGAGATCGCGGTCTTGAACTTGCGCGGCAGGTTCGAGAACTCCGGGGAGCCGATGTACCGCTCCGAGATCTCCTCGATCGCCGGGGTGGCGTCGAGGATCTCGTCCTTGGCCACGCCCGCGACCGGCGAGCCGAGAATCACCCGGGGCACGTCGCCGCACGCCTCGGTGGTGCTCAGGCCCACGCCCTCGAGGATCTTCCAGATCGCGGGCACGTCCTCGATCCGGATCCAGTGCAGCTGGATGTTCTGCCGGTCGGTGACGTCGGCGGTGCCGCGCGCGTAGTCCGTCGAGACCGTCGCGATCGCGCGCAGCTGGGCGAGCGTGAGCCGCCCGCCGTCGATGCGCACCCGCAGCATGAAGTACTTGTCGTCCAGCTCCTCCGGCTCGAGCACCGCGGTCTTGCCGCCGTCGATCCCGGGCCGGCGCTGGGTGTAGAGCCCCCACCAGCGCATCCGCCCGCGCAGGTCCGCGGCGTCGATCGAGTCGAAGCCGCGGTACGCGTAGATGTTCTCGATCCGCGCGCGGACGTTCAGGCCGTCGTCGTCCTTCTTGAACTGCTCATTGTTGTTGAGCGGTGTGAAATGACCCATGGCCCACTGCCCCTCGCCCCGGTGCCGGCGGATCTGGTGCGACTTCACGCTGGCCGAACGGCTGGGCGCGGCGGCGGAGCTGGGTGGCGTCTCGGCAGGGGACATGCGCCCAGGGTTACATTCGGGCCGGGGGAACGTCCAGCCGATCCCAATATCCGGACCG
>NZ_DASZKT010000152.1:0-21553 GCF_035552695.1 Actinospica sp. | reverse complement strand
GAGCAGGAGGAGATGGGGCGGTGGATGATGCGCGCGATGGCGCTCGCGCCGAGCCATCCGCACCCGCTGCTGACCGGATCCCCGGTCGGCCAGGCGGTCCTCGGCCCGTTCGCAGCACTCTACGACTGGGCCCGCGACCTGCTCGCCGAGGCCCGCGAAGAACACTGATTCCCCATCGAACGCCACACGCATCGGGAGGTGCGGTCATGGTGCAGACAGCGTACGAAGCCGAGGTGGAGACCGGAGGCCCGGGCCGTCAGGTCGGCCGGCTGCTCGCCACCCTGCTCGGCGTCGCGCTCCTGGTGGTCGGCGCGTTCCTGGACTGGGTACCGTCGCACACCGGGGACAAGCTGACCATCAAGGCTCTGGTTCAGCCGGACTTCGCCGGCGAATCGGACCTCGTCCGGACTGTGGGCGGACTCAGCGTGCTGATCGCGTTGGTCGCGCTCGCGGGCCTCGTCGACCGGACCGGCTGGCTCACCCGGCTGGCCGGCGCGGCGGCCCTGGCCATGTTCGTGATGTTCGCGGTCGAGGCCTACCGCGTCTTCGGCCACGACTTCAACACCGCCGTGCACGACGTGCGGGTGGGCGCCTGGCTGCAACTCGTCGGCGGCGTCGTCCTGCTGATCGGCGGATTCCTCGGCGCACGCGTGGTCTCCGTGCCGGCCGCCGTCGAGGAGCCGAGCGCCCCGTCCCGTACGGAAAGCGAGCGCTGATCATGCGTCGAACGAGTTTCGCCGGAGCCCTGACCGCCATGGCGATCGGGGCGGTACTTGCCTTCGCGGTCCAGTCCTCCCCGCGCTGGCTGGACCTGCAGGCGGCCGGGCTGATCGTCATGCTCGGCGGCGCCGCCGACCTGCTAGTAAGGTCCCTGATATCGGACAGTCCGCTGCTCAGCCCGCAGGCCGCCGACGTCGCGGCCGTGGTGGAGCCGCTCGGCGACCCGGTGCTCGACGCGGTCGGCAACCCGGTGAACGTCCCCAGAGGCGACGCCGTGCTGGACGCCGGGGCCACCGCCACGGTCATCCTGCCTGCCGAGGATGCCGAGCGCGATCCATGGAGCCGGTCGGACATCCCGCCGGCCCATGACCGCGAGAACTACGAGCGCGCCCTGCGCGCCGCCGAGGGCGAAGCGCTGGACGCGCCCGAGTCGCCGGTTGCGGTCACCACGATCACCGGCCGCCCCGTCCGCCCGCACGGCCGGGCCGCCCGGAAGGCCGCAAAGTGGGCCAGGCGCCGAGCCCGGTGAGGAACGTCGCGCGCGTCGGCGACATGGCGCGCGGCTCGGGGAGCGATGGCAACCCCTTGCGGGCCGGGCGGATCGGCCGGCTGTCAGAGTGCTGCCCCGGCCATCGCCGGGGCAGCTAGCGCGGGACGCGGTGCTCTTTCGTGCGACGGGTCGAGGGTCAGCGCGTCGTGTTCGACGAGCGCGGCCGGTACCGCGGCGCGCAACTGGTGCCTGGCCGCGCGCATCGACGCGATCGTGGACTGCGGCGGTCAACCGTAGTCGGACCGGATCCGCGCGGGCAGCGCCGTGCTCGCCGCCGCGGTCGGCTCTGCGACGGACTGGACCGGGACGGTGCTGCAGGGGAGCGGTGCGGTGGGGGATCTCAGCCGGTCAGCTTGGCGCGGGCGAAGTGTGGGAAGTCGGAACCGGTGAGCGCGGCGAGGCCGGAGGCGGCGAGGCGGGTGGCCCGCGGCGCGAAGACGTAGCCCGCGGACAGCCCGGTCGCGATCCACATGCCGGTGCAGAAGGGGCAGGTGTTGAGTTCGCCCTGCGTTCGCCGGGCGCCGTCGCCGCGTACCTGCTCCTTCAGCTCGACCGACCCCTGGGTACCCTCGAGGCGGGTGAACGGGGCGCGCAGCGGGCTGGTGGCCGGGTCGCGGGCCACGAGGCGGCTGAGCCGATGGTGGCCGCCGCGCTCACCACCACGTCCCACGGCGGCTCGATCGGGCGCCGGGTCGTGCGGGCGAGCGCCGCGAGCGTGCCCACGCAAGCGGTGTAGACCCCCGTGGCGCGCCCAGGTAGCCGCCCAGTGGGAAGTCGCTGTCCGGCGCGTACTGCCCTGCGACCCGGCCGAGCGGGTTGTCGTGCTCTACCACTTCATTCAGTCCTCCCGTTCCTCGCCCTCGTCGTCGGCGTCGTCCGCGTCGTCGTCGGCCTCGTTCTCGTCCTTGTCCAGCGCGGGCTCGGCCTCCGACACGGTGTCCTCGATGCCGGGCGTGCTCATCGAGCCGGCCCTGTTCGCCCGCTGCACGGCCTCGCGCGCCTGGTCGATCGTGTGGTCGAGGTGCTCGGTCGCCTCCTCGATGTGGCGCAGGTTGGCCGCGACCCGCTGGTCGCGCTTCTCGGTCTCGGACATGAATGCTCCTCCTGTTCGTCGCGCGCCCAGTAACCGCCGAGCGGCCGGAAAAACCGGGCGCGGACCGGTGAACGCGGCGCGAGCGGGTAGTCGGCGGCGACGGCCCGCCGCAGCGAACACGGAGGTGAAGGACGTGGCCCGAGTCGGATACTTCCTGTCCAGTGAGGAATTCAGCCCCACCGAGCTGGTCGAGCAGGCGAAGATGGCGCAGGATGCCGGATTCCACGCGTTGTGGATCTCCGATCACTTCCACCCGTGGAACGACGCGCAGGGGCAGAGCGGCTTCGTCTGGGGCACGATCGGCGCGCTTTCGCAGGCGGTGGACCTGCCTATCACCACGGCGGTGACCTGCCCGACCGTTCGGATGCACCCGGCGATCGTGGCGCAGGCCGCGGCCACCGCGGCGGTGCAGACGGGCGGCAAGTTCGCTCTCGGTGTCGGTTCCGGGGAGGCGCTGAACGAGCACATTCTCGGCGACCGCTGGCCGGCCTCGGCCGGGGTGCGCCTGGAGATGCTCGAGGAGGCGGTCGAGCTGATCCGGAGGCTTTGGAGCGGCGAACTGGTCACCCACCACGGCCGCCACTACACGGTAGAGGGCGCGCGCATCTATACGCTGCCCGACCAGCCGCCGCCGATTTACGTCTCCGGCTTCGGCCCGCGCTCGGCGCAGTTGGCCGGCCGGGTCGGCGACGGGTACGTCTCGGTGTTGCCGGACGCCGAACTGGTCGAGGCCTTCCGTTCCGGCGGCGGCGCGGGCAAGCCGACCCAGGGCGGCTACAAGGTCTGCTGGAGCCGCGACCGCGAGGTCGCCGAGAAGAACGCCTACCGGTTGTGGAGCAACGAGCTCATTCCTGGTGAGCTCGCGCAGGTGCTGCCGCAGCCCGCGCACTTCGAGCAGGCCTCCTCGCTCGTCTCGGAGGCGGCGGTGGCCGACCACTTCGTCTGCGGCGACGACCCGGATGAGCACCTGCGCGGGCTGAACAGCTACTTCGAGGCCGGATACGACGAGGTGTTCGTCAACCAGATCGGTCCGGAGCAGCGCGGCTTCTTCGACTTCTACGCTGAGCGCGTCCTGCCGATGATCGCGGCACCCACCGGGTGATCGAACCGTTTAACGCCGCCGGATGTGGTCACCAGGCGCCATCCGGAGCACGTAGCGCACAACGGAGCCGAAAGGACCCGTAAGAATGTCAGAGATCGAATGCGACCGGACGGCGGTTCGCGCATACAGGCGCACCCTGACCGAAGTGGCCGAGCGCCAAGTGGTCGACGCGGCGGAGGAAGTGCTCACGCGCGCCTGGATCGCCGAACTCGACGAGATGCGCCGCGAGGGGCTGCGCCTCGCCATAGCCGTGCGCATCGCCGACCGGATGGCGCGCGAAAAGCTGCAGCGGGCCCAGACCGGCGGCCGGCCGGACGAACTCACCCGCGCGCACGCCCGGCTCGTGGAGACCTCGGCCGAGACCTCGGAGTGCCTCGGGCACGTGAACGCCCTGCTCGCCTCCGTGGACGCCGAACTCGAGGCCGTCTGCCGAGCCGGGCTCGAACGCACCCGGCGAAGCCAGGAGGACCTGCGCCGCCTGCGCGTCGCCTGGACGGCGGCGTACGGCCAGGGCTGATCGCTCGTCGGGATCGTCAGCCGCGCGCTGTGCCATCGGCGCGCTCGCCGAACAGCGCGAGCTGACGATGTGCCAGGCGCCGTACCCGGCAGGCGACGGATACGGCCGCGGAAACCAGTGGTAGTGAAAGCGAGGACATTTCTCATGAGCCAGATGCGACCCATGCCGCCGGCCGATACGGGGCACGACCCGGCCGTGGTCGACCCGCCACCGGACACGTCGTCCCAGCCCGCCTTCGATGGCGCGTCGCTGGCCGGCCGGAACATCGCTCTCCTGATCGCGGCCGAGGGCGCCGAGGAGTCCGAGACGCTGCGGCCCTGGGAGGCGGTGACCATGGCGGGCGGCCGGGTCTCGCTGGTCTGCCCGCAGCAGGGCGAGGCCCAACTGTTCGACCATCTCGATCGCGGCACGCGGCTGCCGGTGGACGTCATGCTGCACGACGCGAACGCCGCCGACTTCGACGCGCTCGTGCTGCCCGGCGGCGTGGCCAACCCGGACGTCCTGCGCCTCGATCCCGACGCGACCCGCTTCGCCCGGGCCTTCTTCGCCGCGGGCAAGCCGGTCGCCGCGATCTGCCACGCGCCCTGGCTGCTGGTCGAGGCGGATCTGGTCCGCGGCCGCGACCTGACCTCCTGGCCGAGCCTGCGCACCGACATCGGCAACGCGGGCGGCCGCTGGCGCGACGAGCCGGTGGTCGTCGACGATCGGGGCCCGAACACGCTGGTCACCAGCCGCAAGCCGCAGGACCTGCCGGAGTTCTGCGACACCCTGGTGCGCCGCTTCGCCCCGGCGCTCGGCTGAGGGGCGGTCACGATGGTGAAAGCGCAGGAGGACGGCTCGGTCCTGACGATCCTGCGCGCCCAGCACGGGAGGATGCGCGACCTGCTCGGCGAGGTCGCCGACACCTCGGGGGTCGCGCGCCAGCAGGCCTCCGACGCGCTGCGCGAACTGCTCGCGGCGCACGAGGCGGTCGAGGAACTCGTGCTGCGCCCGGTGACCTGAAGGCTGGCGCACCACGAGCTCAGCGTCGCCCGGGGCTGCCGCGCCCCTGACCCGATCGGACGTGGTGGCCAGCGTGAAGGCCGACGTCACCGAGGTCAGGAAGCGTATGCGGCGATGAGCGACAACTCTTCCACGAGCGCCGGGGAACTCGCGGCGGACGTCCGCGCCACCCGCAAGCGCCTGGCCGCGACGATCGATGCGCTGACCGCGCGCACCGACTTACGCGGCCGTGCCTGAGCCACGGTCGAACGCCGACTGCGGGCGCTGCGCGCGACGAGCCGACGGATCAGGGTTCGGCTACGCCTCGGCGGCCACCGGACCTGACGAGACCTGACGAGCGGAAAGGACGGCTCACCGCCCGGATCTCCGCCGAACGAGCCTGCCGCGTCCGAGCCGTCGCGTCTCCCGCCGCGCGGATGCAGGGCCCTGTTACGCAGGCCGCGGGTGAGAAGGCGAGCCGAAGGCGGACGGCACTATGCCGTCCGCCTTGCTTCCGGTGCTTGGGCGTCGGCTCAGCCTCGCCGCAGAACCGCGCCCGCGACGCCGTCCGGGCCCGGCTCGGCGCCGGAGTACATCAGCAGGTCCCCGTCCGTCTGGATCAGGGCGCGGATGAGGACGTCCGCCGCGCGGCCGCGCTTGATCCGCGGCGCGCGGGTGCCCTCCAGCTCCCGTGCATGCAGCGTGAGCTGGCCCGGGTCGGGACCCCACCAGACCGGGGCGTCCGCTTCGGGAGCGTCGTAACGCAGCAGCAGGGTGGCGACCTCGCCCGAGCGCAACGCGTCGACCACGGCGTCGAGTCCGCCCGCCGCCGTGCCGTTCGCCAAGCCCTGCCGATAGCGGTCCAGCACGGCCGCCCTCCGGTCGTACTCGCAGCGCGCGGCGATCCGCTCCGCCGCCACGTGTGCGTGCGCGCGGTCGGCACCTGGCGGGAAACCGGTGGTCGGCAGCTCGACGGCCCGGGATCGTCCCAATGCGCCCAACTGCTCCATCAGCAGCGTTCGGGCCCGCACGTCGCCGCAGACGGCGATCAGCTCGACGTCGTACGCTCCGGCGAGCTCCTTGACCCGCGCGGCGACGTCGCGCGCGTTCGCCTTCCACGTGTTCTCGGCCTTGCGTTGGCGGTGGTCCTGCCGCCAGTCACCCGAGGACACCTTTGTCAGCGGCCTGTCACGGCCTCGCACGTGTTCGTCCCTGGCGGCGGCACCGTGTTCGCGCGAGCGCAGTTCGATCTCTGCTTCCTGTCGATCGACGAGGACGAGCAGATAATCGCCCAGGTCAGGGGTCTGCGCCAGCAGCGGCACCCCGTCGGGCAGGTCGTCGAAGCGCCCGCGCGGCGCGGCCGGCGGCACGGACAGCTCCCGACTCAGGACCACCGCGCCATCGGTGGCGAAGATCGCCTGGCCGCGCGGCGTGTCGAGCCCGCGGTCCGTGCCGACCACCGTGTCGATCGCGCGCAGATCCGCCTCCGGCGCGCCCTGTCCGGCCAGTTCCGCGCGCAACGACCGCCACTCCAATTCGATCTTGTGTGCGGCGTCGGGCTCGTTCCCGGGCGTGGGCAGGTAGACCGAAGTCCCCGGCCCCGCGGCATCGTACAAAGGCTTGAATATTCTGGTATCCATCATTAGCTGTTGGCGTCGGCTGTGCTGATATCCGCGAGCGCGGAGTGCGGGTCGCGCTCCAGGGCCAGATCACCCAGGCTGACGACGCCGACGAGCCGGTCGCCGTCCACCACCGGCAGGCGGCGCACCGCGTGCTCGCGCATCAGCGCGACCGCGCGGTCCACCTCGTCCCGCGGCCTGCAGAAGACGAGATCCGGGCTGCACACCTCGCCGACCGGAGTACTGCCGGGACGCTCCTCGGCGAGGCCGCGCACGGCCAGGTCACGGTCGGTGACCATGCCGCGCAGATGCCCGTCCGCGGTGATCATCACGTCGCCGACGTGCTGGTCCCGCATCAGCCGCGCCGCGTCCGCCATGGTCGCCTGCGCCGAGATGGCCACCGGATCGGCCGCCATGATTTCGTGTACCTGCTGGGCCATCGTCCGCCTCCCGAGTTCGTGTTCGGCGCGACCGGGCCCGGTCGCGCCGCGGCGGGTAACCGTCCGACGCCGATGCATGCGCGTTCAAACCGCCGCCTCGCCGGTCCGGCCGAATGCCCCGTTTGAACGAAGCGATCGCGGTCACCCCGGCGCGATGACGAACAAGAACCAGACGAACAAGAACCGGGTGCGCCTGGTCGCGCTCGGCGCGAACGACGCGCCGCGCGGCGTTCCGCTGACAAGAACCCGGCTGCCGAGTCTGGACACGCCGCGGGTGCTCGAATGGCTGGCGGAGTACAAGGACTGGGTGATCGTCGTGTTGCCCGAAGGCCCGGAGCCCGCGGACTCCGGGCGGGTGCAGGGCGAACCCTCGTTCATCGTCGAGGTGGACGAGCGGGAGCACGAGTCGCTACTCAGGCTCATGCCCGGCGCATGAGGCGGCGCGGACCGGGTACCGCGCGCGCATGACAGTTCAACGGAGGAACAAAGGCCCGGATGCCGCGGCCCAGGACACGGTCCGCCGGCTCATGAACGAGCACGGCGAGACCTTCGCGCAGCAGGCGGGGATCCGGCTGAAGGACGAGCCCTCGCCGTTGTATCGGCTGCTGGTGCTGACGACGCTGCTCTCGGTGCGGATCAGCGCGTCGATCGCGGTCCACGCCGCGCGCGAGATCTCGGCGGCCGGGTGGCGCACGCCGGAGGCGCTGCGGCGGGCGTCCTGGCAGGAGGTCGTCGACGCGCTCGGCCGTGCGCATTACAAGCGGTATGACGAGAGCACCGCCACCGCTCTGCACGACGGCGCCGGACTGCTGATCGACCGCTGGCACGGCGATCTGCGGCGGCTGCGCGCGGAGGCGGAGGGAGACCCGGGCCGAATCAGGGAGCTGCTTCAGGAGTTCCGGCGGATCGGGCCGGTGGGCGCGGAGATCTTCTGCCGGGAGGCGCAGGGCGTCTGGCCGGAGCTGCGCCCGGCCTTCGACCGGCGCACCCTCGACGGAGCCGCCCGCAACCAGTTGCCGCGCGACCCGGACCGGCTCGCCGCCCTGGTCGAGCCGGGGGAACTGCCGCGCCTGGCCGCCGCCCTGGTGCGCGGCACGCTCTGACCCGTCCCCGGTGCACCGCGTTTGACCCGGCGAACTCGGTACAAGACCGCGGCAATACCGCGCGAGCCTGTCGCGAGAGACTGCCGAACGACGGGATCCGGCCGGTCATGTGCTCGTGGTGACCGGCGCGGGCGCTGGTGCCGACCGTGCGGCGGTCCTGATGGTCTTCGGCAATCGCCGTCATCGCGGCATCGCGGAGATGACCAGGTCGTAGTCCACGGCGGTGACCGGCACGCTCAGCGCCGGGACCCCGTCGGACTCGAAGCCCGCGCCCGCCATCACGAAGATCGCGTACTGCCGGTTCTCCTCCAGCCACGCGCGCACCTCGTCGGTCTCCAGCGAGACCAGCGGCAGCTCGCCGAACGGGATGCCCGAGGGCACGGTCTCCTCGCTGCCGGCGGCGATCAATGACAGGACTCCCGGTTTGTCGTCGGTGATCTTCATGGCACTCCTCCGTCCGCGTCCGGCGCCGGTTTGCCGCGATCCGTGACAGCAAACCCCGCGGCGGCGACGTATAGGCCCGTTTACTCCCAAGTCGACCGGTTAACCGATCAATCCACCGCGAAATTCACGGCGGGCGCGCCCGAAGGAGGAAGTTCCGGATGAGACGACAGGCGGCGGTCGGCGCGCCGGGTCTGGAGGCTGAACCGTGACGATAACCGTTGACATCCCGAGCACCGCCGCGGCACGTCCAGTGGCGGCGGAGCGTCAGGCACAGCGTGCCGAGACGATGCGCGTGCTGCGGAGGATGGTGAGTCTGCCGGTCGGAGACCTGGAGCGGGACCGGCTGCGCGCCGAGGTCATCGAGGACCACATGCCGTACGCCCGGCACATAGCGCGCCGTTACAGCGGCCACGGCTCGACCGCGGAGGACTTCGAACAGGTCGCGTTCCTCGGCCTGGTCAAGGCCGTGGACAATTTCGACCCCGATCACGGCACCGGCTTCCTCGGCTACGCCACCCCCATGATCATCGGTGAGATCAAGCGCTACTTCCGGGACGCGACGTGGTGCGTGCACGTGCCGCGCCACATGCAGGAGTTGACCGGCGCTATGCACAAGGCCGCCGACGCGCTCACCGCCGAACTCGGCCGCGGTCCCTCGCTGCCGGAACTCGCCGAACGGCTCGGCGTCGAGGTGGACGAACTCGTCGAGGCGCTCGACGCCTCCGAGGCCTATCGCACCGCCTCGCTGGACCGGCCGATCGGGCGCGAGCCGGACAGCGTGTGCCTGGGCGAGGTGATCGGCGACGAGGACCCGGGCTACGAGCTGGCCGTGAACCGCGAAGTGCTGCGCGGCCTCGTCGAAGAGCTCGGCGAGCGGGACAGGCACATCCTGTCGATGCGCTTCTTCGACGGAATGACCCAGTCCCAGATCGGCGACAAGCTCGGCATCTCGCAGATGCAGGTCTCCCGGCTGATCGCCAAGATCCTGGTCACACTGCGCACCGGATTCGGGTGAGCGAGGTGGCCGACCACGAGCAGGAGACCCAGGACGTGCCCGAGGACGAGGGCGTGCTCCAGCCGGCGGACACCCTGGAGACCGACGACTTGTCCGAGGACCCGCTCGACACCGGGATCAGCCCGCCGGAACGGCATCCGGCCTCCGAGCGCTTCGGCGTGACCGAGGCCGAGCAGCGGCAGGGTGAGAGCCTGGACCAGCGGCTGGCGCAAGAACGGCCCGAGGAGCCCGCGGGCGACCGCGCGGCGGTCGAGGGCGGTGAGCGCTCGGGACGGCTTGCCGCGGACGAGGGCGAGCCGCGGCTCCAGTTCGCCCGCGAAGTCGGGCGCGACGGTGGAGCCGCGTCGGCCGAGGAGGCGGCCGTCCACCTGATCCCGGAGAGCGAGACCGAGCGCGACGAGGAGAGGAGCTGATCGGCGTGGGCATCGAACGATCCAGCGACAAGCACGGACCGCTGCGCGATGACGAGCTCAAGAAGGAAGTCGAGGGCATGGTGCGCTCCGGACGGCCGACCCGGGCCGAGGAGTGGCACGACCCCGAGCCGATCGAGGACGAGAACTCGCTCAGCGAGGACGAGCTGATCGAGCGGCGCCGCGCCGAGGAAGCCGGGCGCACGCGCCGAGGCGGCGCGGACGCGACCGATGACGTCGGGCCGCCCGCCGAGGGTGAGGACGCGACGGACACCACCGACACCGTCGACCCCGAGCCCGCCGAGGGCGACCGGGCCTGGTGAGCTTGGGAGTCAGCCTCTCGTGAGCAGTTCGGCGACCTTGCCGAGGTCGGCGGCGAACCCGGTGTACGCCTCGTCGCGGTCGGGTGCGCGCAGCACGGCCGAGGGATGCACGGTCGCGACGGTCGGGATCGTTCCGCCCGCGTCCCCGTCGTCGGGGACCGGCCAGTCGAGCACCGTGCCGCGGGCCGCGCCGACCCGGAACGAACTGCCGAACAGCGCCTGCCCGGCCGTCGCGCCCAGCGCCACCAGCACCTCCGGCCGTACCAGGCGCACCTCGGCCAGCCACCACGGTCGGCACGCCGCCACCTGGCCGGCGTCCGGCCGCTGGTGGATGCGACGCTTGCCGCCGCCCTCCGCGCGCCGCCAGCGGAAATGCTTGACCGCATTCGTCAGGTACACGGCGTCCGCGGACAGGCCGGCCTCGTCGAGCGCGCGGCGTAGTACGGCGCCGGCCGGGCCGATGAAGGGCCGTCCGGCGCGATCCTCCTGGTCGCCGGGCTGTTCACCGATCAGCAGTACGCGAGCGCGGGCCGGGCCTTGCCCGAAGACGGCTTGGGTGCTGTCGCGGTAGAGATCGCAGCCGCGGCAGTCCCGCACGGCTTCGGCCATCCTTCCGAGGCCTCCGGTCTCCGGGACGAAGTTCTGCGCGCCGGGATGGGCACGCGAGCGCGTGTTCGGCATCGCGCCCGGATGCCCGGCGGCGGCACCGGGCAAACGAGTCGGTTTGGGCGGACCCCCGCCGGGTTACCAGGCGTCGGCTTCCACCCCGCTCGCGAAGGACGGTGATCCGGTCCATGCCCCTGATACCTGCCGTGGCTCCGTTCGGCCGCCTCGCCGAGTACACCCGCGACACGGGTGTCGCCTCGCTCCGCTTCGCGGGCGCCGCCGCCCAGGGCTCGGCGACCGTGACGCGGGCGGTGGCCGGCGCCGCGGCCGGACAGGCCGTCGCCGGGCTGCGCGACGCGGCGGCGAGAATCCCTGGCCGACCCGCTGACGTGCTCGGCAACGTGGGCGAGATCGCGGTCGGACACGCCGTGCGCCGGGCCTGGGCGCACGGCGGCCGGGCGCATATCGAGGTCAAGGGGTTGACCGGGCGCGGGGAGACGCATCGGCGGGTCGCGGCGGAGGTGACAGCCGCGCTCACCCGGCTGCGCGGCGTGAAGTGGGCCAAGGTCAACGCCGTGACCCGCGAGGTTCTGCTGGCCTTCGACGAGGAGCGGATCGGCCTCGGCGAGATCCTCGCGGTCGTCGAGGCCGTCGAAGGCGAGAACGGCACCGCGGACGCGGACCTCGCCGAAGGCCGCGAGGGCGCCGGGACGCCGGAGCATCCCGCCGACGACGAGCCGGTCGTCGTGGCCGCGCTCGCCCTGGCCACCGACCTGACCGGACTCGGCGCGGCGGTGCTGTTCCGCATCGCCGACGTGGCCCCGCTGCCGCGCGGCGCGCGACTGCCGCTGCTGCTCGCGGACACCTACCCGCCGCTGCGCCGCACCCTGGAAGACCGGCTCGGGCACCAGCGGGCCGAGCTGCTCGTCGCGCTCGCCACCTCCACGGTGAACGCCGCGAGCCTCGGTCCGGGTCCGCTGGCCGTCGACTGCGTGCACCACTCCTTGCGGCTCGCCGAGCGGATCGGCCGCCGCGCGGTCTGGCGTGGCCGGGAGGGCGAACTCGTCGGAGACGGACGCGGACTGGCCGGGCAGGCGCCGGTCGGCGAGCCGCGCCCGATGCCGCTGCCGGACGGCCCGATCGAGAAGCTCGGCGACCGCGCGGCGGTCGCCGCACTGCTCGGCGCCGGGGGAGTGCTCGCGTTCACCCGCGATCCGGGCCGTGCCGCCGAACTGATGCTCGCGACCATGCCGAAGGCCGGCCGGCAGGGCCGCGAGGCGTTCGCGGCGGTACTGGGACTTTGCCTCGCCCGGCAGGGCGTGGTGCCGCTGGACGGTACGGCGCTGCGGCGGCTCGACCGGGTGAGCGCGGTGGTGATCGACGCGACGGTGCTGTGCGGCGGTCCGCCGATCGTGCTCGAGGCCCGCGGCGATTCGGCGTTCGAGGACGAGGAGGTGTGGCGGATCGCCGAACGCCTGTTGACCGCGGGCTCGCCTGAAGCGGCGGATTGGCGGGATGAGCAATGGCGTCTGCGGCCCACGCCGCCCGCGGACGGCCTCGGCGCCGCCGAATCCCTCGACCTCGAGCTGATCGACGCCGACGGCGTACGCCGTGGCCGGGTGCGGGTCGGGCGCGGTCTCGATCCGCTCGCCGAGTCGGTCCTCGCCGCCGCGCACGAGGCGGCGGACCGGGTGTTGCTCACGCAGAACGTGAATATCGAACCTCTGCTTCCCTGGGTGGACGAGGTGCTGCCGGCCGAGGGTCGGCTCCGCGACCAGGTTCGCGGGCTTCAGCGCGACGGGCACGGCGTGCTGCTGGTGGCCTGCGCGAACGACGCGGCGCTGGCCGCCGCCGACGTGGCGCTCGCCGTGCCGTGCCCGCGCGCCGGTTCCGGCAGCCCCGCGATCGGCTGGGCGGCGGACTTCATCGCGTCGGGGCTCGGGGAGGTGTGGCGGCTGCTGCACGCGGTGCCGACCGCCCGCGCCGTCACGCGCCGCTCGACCAGGTTCGCGTGGGCGGGCGGATCTCTCGGCGCGCTGATCGCGGTCTCGGGTGACCGCCGCGGCCGGCGTGCCCCGCGCATCTCGCCGGTGCACAGTGCGGCGATGCTCGCCGTCCTGGCAGGCGCGTACAGCGGGCTTCGCGTCGGCCGTGCGCCGACACCCCGGCCGGCCGATCACACGCCGTGGCACGCGCTTTCCGGCGAGGAGGCGTTCGCGCGCCTGCGCACGCGGCGGGACGAGGAGTCGCGCCGGCAAGCGCGCTCGCGGCCGCCTATCGCGCTGCGTGCGGCTCGCGGCGCCGGACGACGGCTGGCGGCGCTGCCGCCCGTGCGGCACGGCGTGATCGATCCGGCCCGCGGGGCCGCGTCGTTCGGTACGGCGGTGGTCGAGGAACTGCGTGATCCGCTCACGCCGGTGCTGGCTCTCGGCGCCGCGGCCTCCGCGATAGTCGGATCAAGCGTCGATGCCGTGCTGGTCACCGGCGTCATGAGCGGCAACGCGGTCATCAGCGCCGCGCAGCGCCTTCGCGCCCAACGCGCGCTGCGCGGGCTCCTGCTCGCCGAACGCCAGCGGGCCCGCCTCGCGGACTGGCCCGGACCCGAGGCGACGCGAACCGTGATGGCCGAGCGGCTGCGCCCCGGCGACGTGATCGCGTTGCGGGCCGGGGACATCGTGCCCGCCGACGGGCGGCTCCTGGCGGCCGAAGAACTCGAGATGGACGAGTCCGCGCTCACCGGCGAGTCGCTGCCCGTCACCAAGTCCCTCGCCGCCGCACCCGGCGCCGACCTGTCCGACCGCACCTGCATGGTGTACGAGGGCTGCACGGTCGTCGCAGGGACCGGATACGCCGTCGTCACGGCGGTCGGTCCGGACACCGAGTCGGGCCGCGCGGCGGCGGTGGCAGGCTCGGCCGCACCGTCGCGCGCCGGAATCCAGGCGCGGCTCGGCGAACTCACCCGGATCGCCCTGCCCGCCACCGCAATCGGCGGCGCCACGGTGACCGCGCTCGCCGCCGCACGCGGGGTGCCGTTCCGCCGCGCGCTCGCCTCAGGCGTCGCCATCGCGGTGGCCGCCGTACCCGAGGGCCTGCCGCTGGTGGCGACCGTGGCCCAACTCGGCGCGGCCCGTCGACTGTCCCGGCACGGCGTCCTGGTGCGTTCCGCGAGCACGCTGGAGGCGCTGGGCCGGGTGGACACTCTGTGCTTCGACAAGACCGGAACACTCACCGAAGGCCGCCTCTCGGTCAACCGCGTCGCCGCCTTCGATCAGGACTCCGCGCCCGACGGCGAGCGGGCCCGCCCGATTCTCCGGGCTGCCGCACGGGCCTGCGCCGACACGGACGGCGTGCACTCCACGGACCGCGCCATTCTCGCCGCCGCACGCGAATGCGCCAAGGCCGAGAAGGACTCCTGGCGGCTGGAGGCCGAACTCCCCTTCGAGACCAACCGAGGTTTCTCGGCCGCGCTCGGCGAGCGCGACGGTAGCAGGATGCTGATCGTCAAGGGCGCGCCCGAGGGCTTGCTCGAACACTGCGTCCGCGTGGCGACCGATGACGGAACGCGCTCATTGACCGCCGCGCGCCGCCGAACCGCCGTGGCCACACTCAAGCGCCTCGCAGACGACGGGCTGCGGGTGCTCGCGGTGGCCGAACGCGCCGTCCCGGACGCCGAGGCGTCGCACGACGAGGTGCCCGACTTCGTCGACGAGCTGACCCTGCTCGGCTACGTGGCCCTCGCCGACAGCCCGCGCGAGGGTGCCCGCGAGACGATCGAACGGCTGACGGCCACCGGGGTACGGCCGGTCATGATCACCGGAGACCATCCGCGCACCGCGGTCGCCGTCGCCCGGAGCCTCGGCATCCCCGACGCCGACCGCGTACTCACCGGCGCCGAACTCGACCGCCTCCCGAAGGCCGGACGCGACGCGCGCATCGCCGAGAGCACCGTGTTCGCGCGCGTCTCCCCGCAGCACAAGGTGCACATCGTCCAGGCGCTGCAGCGCACGGGCCGGGTCGTCGCGATGGCGGGCGACGGCAGCAACGACGCCGCCGCGATCCGCGCGGCCGACGTGGGTATCGCGCTGGCCGGCACTGGGAGCGTGCCCGCCCGCAGCGCCGCCGACCTCGTGCTGACCGAGCCCGAGCCGCTGCGACTGCTCGACGCGATCGAGGAGGGCCGGGCCCTGTGGCGGCGGGTGCGCGAGGCCGTGGGCATCCTGGTGGGCGGCAACGCCGGAGAGATCGCCTTCACCGTGCTCGGCACGGCAGTCGGCGGCGCGGCCCCGCTCGGCACCCGGCAGTTCCTGCTGGTGAACATGATGACGGACATGCTGCCCGCGCTGGCCGTCGCGCTGGCCCCGGAGCACCCGCAGTCCGACGGGGAGCAGGCCGCCGACGGTCCCGTCGGCCGGGTCTGGGGCCCGGAACTCGGCCGCGACCTCGCCGTACGCGGCGGTGCCACGGCCCTCGGCGCCTTGCTCGCCTGGCAGGCCGGACGAGCCACCGGACGCGAGCGCCGCGCGTCGACGATGGCGCTGGCCGCACTCGTCGGCACGCAGCTCGGCCAGACGCTGCTCGCCGGGCGGCGCAGTCCGCTCGTCGCGGCCACCTGCCTCGGTTCCGCCGCGGCGCTGGTCGTCGTGGTGGAGACGCCGTTCGTCAGCCGCTTCTTCGGCTGCACGCCGCTCGGGCCGACGGCCTGGGGGCTGGTCGGCGCGTCCTGCACGACGGCGACGCTCGCCGGCGCGGCCGCACCCGGCCTGGTCGAACGCGTCGCGGCCGTGCACACGCACTGACACCGCTCACCCGCCCCCGGAAGCTTGAAAGAAGGTGTTTCGCGGACGGACCCGAGAACGGCAGCGGCTATGGAGGTGTGCGAGATCTCGAGTTCGGTCGAGGAGGGCGGACGCGTGCTGACCGTGGTGGGGGATGTGGACCTAGGCGCCGGCGAGAAACTCGAGGCCGAGATCGCAGGCGCCGCGGGGGATCTCGATCCTGGGGCCGAACTCGTGCTCGACCTCGCGGGCGTCGGCTTTCTCGACTCCGCCGGGCTGCGCGCCCTGCTGCGCGGCGCGGACGCCGCCTCCGCCGCCGAGGTCCGGCTCGCGTTCGTGCTCTCCCCGGCGGTCACCCGAGTCTTCGAGTTGACCAGGATCGGGCCGAAATTCTTCGGCATCGCGGCGCCGGACTGGGACTCGGCGACGTCCTGACCGGCGCTATTGCGCCCCGTCCGCGCGCAACGGACCCCACCGGCGCAGCGCCGCGAATCCGACGCCCGCGGCCGCCGCGACCGGCCACTCGACCGCCCCGAGCACAGCGAGCCCGCCGAGGCCGAGGTAGACCGGCAGGCCGTGCCCCATCGGCGCGACTCGGCGCGCCACCGTTACCGGCGTCCTGACCAGGGCAGCCGCGGCATCCGCAGCGGCCTGGTCCAAGCGGTCGACCGGAATCGAGATCCGGTAGACGGGCGGGGGCGCGGGGTCGGGGCCCGGGCTCTTTCTCGTGTGAGTGGTCATGATGTTGTGTCACTCCTTCTCTGTCGCGCCCCCAGTACTCGATTGACCGCGGGTCAAACGCCGCTGCCCGAACACGTCGGCGAGCGCGACCAGGAGCGAGAGCCCGACCAGCACGAGGATGACGGTCAGACCGCGTTCGAAGGCCGTGGACCACGTCGCGGCCGACGCGGAGCCGCCGCGCGACGAGCCGGAAGCCGCCGACGTCCCGCCTCCGGGCAGCGCGGTGAAGAACACCAGGCCGACCACCGCGACGCCGATCGCGGAGCCGATGCGCTGCGCGGTCTGCAGCACCCCGGCGGCGGTGCTCGCCTCGCGCACCGGAACCTCGGAGAGCGTGATGGTCTGGTTCGGTGCGATGACCAGCCCGCTGCCCGTCCCGGCGAGCAGCAGCGGTGCCGCGGTGGTCCAGCCGACGCCCGGCCCGTGCACCGTGTGCGCCGCGACCAGCGTCCCGCCGAATCCCGCCGCGACGGCGGCGAGCCCGTAGGCCACCAGCGTCCGCCCCGCCCGCTCGACTAGCCGCCCACCGACCGCCGCGGCGATCGCTGAGCCCACGGCGAACGGCGTGATCGCCAGTCCTGCGATCAGGGCGCTGCGTCCGAGGCCGTTCTGCAGGTAGAGGGTGAAGATGAAGAACACCGCCGTGAACCCCGCGAAGTAGCACAGCGCGAGCGTCGTGCCGAGCGAGAACGAGCGCCGGGCGAACAGCGTGAGGTTCACCGCCGGATCGCGCCGCCGCCGTTCCCAGGCCGTGAAGGCGATCAGCAGCGCGACCGCGCCCGGAACGAGTAGCCATTTCTGCCAGCCGGACCACTGCTGCGCCTCGACCAGCGGCACGAGCAGCAGCACGACCGCGCCGCCGAGCAGGCTCACCCCCACCGGATCCAGCGCACGCGGCACGTCGTGCGCGTCGTCCTCGTCGGCCTCGCCTGGTCCGGGCAGCAGCCGCCGGGCCGCGGGCAGCGCGAGCAGCCCGATCGGCACGTTGACGAAGAAGACCCAGCGCCAGCCGTCCGTGGTCCCGCCCGCCGCTATCAACAGGCCGCCGAGCAGCGGCCCCACCGCCGTGGACACGCCGATGGCCGCGCCGAGCAGGCCGAACGCGCGGCCGCGCGCGGCGTCTCGGTACAGCTGCTGGATCAGTCCGGCCACCTGCGGGCTGAGCGTCCCGCTGGCCAGGCCCTGGGCGAAGCGCGCGCCGATCAGCCAGGCCGCACCGGTCGCGACGCCCGCCAGGGCGCTGGTGACGGTGAACGCGGCGAGGCCGATCAGGAACATCAGCCTCCTGCCATGTGCGTCGCCGAGCCGGCCGGCCGGGACCAGCACCAGGCCGAAGGCCAGCGCGTAGCCGGAGAGCACCCACTGCAGATCGTCGGCCGAGGCGCCGAGACCGGAACGGATCGAGGGCAACGCGACATTGACGATGCTGATGTCGAGCACCGTCATGAAGCCGCCCACCAGGCACAGCGCGAGAGCTGGCCAGTGGTCGCGGATATCGGTCTCCGCGCGCTCGTGCAGGGTCGCGGATTCGGTTTCGCCGGGCATGCGTATTCCTCCCGTGATCGAAGCGCTCGGCTACCCGTCAAGGCGCCGGATATGCGCGACGAATCGGTCACGGGCCGTTTCGCGGCAGGTCGGCCGGGCACCCGCACGCACCGGAGCACGCTTCGATCGGAGGAATCTCATGGCGGCCCTGTTCCTGCTCACCCCGGTACTGATGCTTCCGGCGATAGTGCTGCTCGGGCGCTTCGAGCAGCGCACACTGCGCGGGGAGGGGCGTCGGCATGACACGCGGTGAACAACGGGACCGGCTCGCCGAGTACCGGCGGCGGCGCGACCCCGGGCGCTCTCCGGAGCCGCCCGGGGGAGAGTCGGCCGGCGGCGATCGGCCGGTGTTCGTCGTCCAGTTGCACGACGCGAGCCGCATGCACTTCGACTTCCGCCTCGAGGCCGACGGCGTGCTCAAATCCTGGGCTGTGCCGAAGGGCCCGTCGGGCGATCCGCACACGAAGCGACTGGCCAGCCCGACGGAGGACCACCCGCTGGACTACCGCGACTTCGAGGGCGTGATCCCGAGGGGCGAGTACGGCGGCGGAACGGTCATGGTCTGGGACGAGGGCACGTATCGGAACCTGAGCAAGGAGCGGTCCGGACGCGAAATCCCGCTGGACAAGGCCCTGGAGAAGGGACACGCGTCGTTCTGGCTGAACGGCAAGAAACTGCACGGCGGCTATGCCCTCACCCGGATGCGCGACGACGCGGGCGACGGCGAGTCCTGGTTGCTGGTCAAGAAGGCCGACAAGTACGCGGGGGCGGACAAGGAGCGCGATCCCCGCCGGATGCGCTCTGCCCGCAGCGGACGTACGCTGCGGCAGATCGCCGCTGATGAGGACGGTGACCGTAGGTGACCGGACTGCTCGACGGACTCGCGCAGGAGCAAGCGCGTCGGCTGCGCCCGGCTTCCGAGGACCCGGGGAGCGCGATGCTCGCCACGCTGACCGACCGGCGGGATTTCGACGAGAACTGGATCGTGGAGCGCAAACTGGACGGCGTACGCGCGCTGGCTCTGCGGGAGGGCGGGAAGGTCAGCCTCCTGTCACGCGGCGCCAAGCCGTTCGACGAGGCGTTTCCGGAGCTCGCCGAGGCCTTGGCGAAGCAGGACTGCGCCGACTTCACCGTGGACGGAGAAATCGTCGCGCTGCACGACGGGATCACGGACTTCTCCCGCCTCCAGCAGCGGATCGGGCTCACGAGCGCGAAGGCGGCGAGGGCAACCGGTGTGACCGTCACCTATTTCATCTTTGACCTGCTGCGCCTCGACAGCCAAGATACGACGCGACTCCCGCTCTTCACCCGCAAATCTCTGCTGCGCGAAGCGCTGAGTTTCCGCGAGCCGTTGCGCTACACGACGCACCGCAAGGCCGGGCGCGACGCGCGCCCGCTGCTGGACGAGGCCTGTTCGAAG
The DNA here is from genome assembly GCF_035552695.1 of Actinospica sp. Taxonomy (NCBI): domain Bacteria; kingdom Bacillati; phylum Actinomycetota; class Actinomycetes; order Catenulisporales; family Actinospicaceae; genus Actinospica; species Actinospica sp. Next base: position 2,149 of record NZ_DASZKT010000152.1, on the reverse strand, counting down.
GGCTGGGAGGGGCTGATCGCCAAGCGGGCCGACGCAGGGTATGTACACCGGCGCTCCCCGAACTGGCTCAAGCTCAAGTGCGGGCGCGGCCAGGAGTTCGTCGTGGGCGGGTTCACCGAGCCCGCCGGCAGCCGCGTCGGGTTCGGTGCGCTGCTGCTCGGTTATTACGAGGGCGATCGCCTGCGGTACGCGGGCAAGGTCGGGACCGGATGGGACACGCGAACGCTGCGCTCCCTGCGTGCCGAGCTCGATGAACTCGAGCAGCGCGAGCCGCCGTTCGTCGACGTGGTGCGCGAGCGGGGCGCTCACTGGGTGCGTCCGGATTTCGTCGCGGAGATCGGGTTCACCGAGTGGACGCGCGACGGAATGCTTCGTCACCCGCGGTATCTCGGGCGTCGGACCGATAAGCGCGCTCGCGACGTGGTACGAGAAGAGCCAACGCGGCGGTGACGACGTAGAGTACTGCGGCGCCGATGGCGGACGTGTGCAGGCGCAGGCCGGGCAGAAGCGCGACTCGCCGGGTTGGCCCGCGAGCGCGCCGGTGATGGCGATGTCGATGGCTTCGCCGGTTTGCGAGGGCGGCAGCACCGGATAGGTCGCGTAGCGGTTCGCGAAGGCCAGCGCGGCGAGTCCGGCGTGGCGATGACGAGGCCCGCGACCGTCGGGAGCTTCGTGCCGATCCGACTGGTCAGCCGTCCGCCGAGCGGGGCGATCAAGGCGAGCGGGATGAACAGCGGCATCAGGGCGAGGCCCGCGCCGAGCGGTGCTGGACCTGCTGCAGGAAGAGCGAGAGCAAGAACAGAATCCCGAGCGTGCCTAGGTTCATCACCCCGGCCGCGTTCGCGACCGCGAAAGCCGGCCGGCGCGCCAGATTCGGCGGCAGCGCCCGATCACCCCGGCGTCGTTCCACGGCGACGAACACGCCGAGCACGACCACCGACGCCGCTCCGGCCCCGATCGATGCGGCATCAGCTCCGGAGCGTCCCGCCTGGATCACGGCGAACGTCGTGGCGACCAGCAGCAGTACACCGAGGGATGCCAAGCCCGTCCACTTCGGGTGCGTCCTCCGCGTCGCACGCGGTCGTCCGGCACCACAATCACGCTGGCCGCCGACGCCGCGATCACCAGCGGAACGTTCCGCAGGAACACCGCCCGCCAACCGAAGCCGGCGATCAGCGCGCCGCCGACCACCGGCCCGGCAGGCAGCGCGAGGCCGCCCACACGCCGATCGCGCGCGCCTGTGCCTTGCGCTCCGGGTACGCGCGGCTGGTGATCGCGACCGTTCCGGGCAACAGCAACACGGCGCCGACACCCTGCAAGGCACGCTCCGATACGAGCGTCGGTAGGCTCGGCGCGAGTCCGCAGTTCAGCGAGCTCGCGCCGAACACAGCGAGGCCCGCCAGTACGATGTGTTTGTGCCCGAAGCGGTTCCCGACCGTGTCACTGGGCAGCATCAACGAGGCCAGTGCGATCGCGTAGCCGTCGACCACTCACTGCAGAGCACTGGCGCCCGCGTGCATTCCCGAGCCCATGCTCGGGAATGCGACGGTCACGATCGTGACATCGAGCAGCACAAGGAAGTACCTCGAGCACATCACGATCAACATGGCGATTGCCGACTGTCATCGCGTTATCACGGGTCTGGGTGTTGGGCATCGCGTTGCTGATTCCGCCGAGCACGGAGTCCGGAGCGCCGAGCGCCGCGATATCGCCGAGCGAGATAAGCCCGATCGCTTTGCCGTCGCTCGCCACCGGCAGCCGCCGGACCGCCGCGTTGCGCATCAGGTCCGCCGCCTGGACGACCTCGGTCTCGGGATCGACGGTCCACGGTTGCTCGCTGCACACCTCGCGCACCGGGGTCTCGGGCCCGAGGCCCGTGGCGAGCGAGCGGACCACCAGGTCGCGGTCGGTCACCAGGCCGACCAACTCGGTGCCCTCTGCGATCAGCACAGCGCCGATGCTCTCGTCCCGCATGATGCGCGCTACCTCCTGGATCGTCGGGCGCGCCGTGATCGGCGTCGGCTCCATGACTTCGCGAACGGTCATGGTCATCGTCGGTGTCCTCCCATCGCTACGGCCGGTCGGCCGCCGGTCCGGCGCGCTTACCCGGCCGGGCGGCGAGCATGCGCATAGGCCGAGGGATCACGGG